>JBEKZR010000164.1:0-7701 GCA_049509715.1 Occallatibacter sp.
GTGGTGGCTACGGAACTGGGCATCGAACTGGCCGCGCTGGGCCACGAGGTGCATTTCATCTCGTATTCGCAGCCATTCCGGCTTAGCGGACGCGACGAAGGCATTTCTTATCACGAAGTTCCGGTTTCCAGCTATCCGCTGTTCGAATTCCCGCCTTACGACCTGGCGCTGGCGTCGCGGATGGCGGAAGTTGCTGAATTCAATGAGCTTGACCTGCTGCATGTGCACTACGCGATACCCCACTCGGTGAGCGCGCTGCTGGCGCGGCAGATGCTGGCCGCCAAGGGGCGGCGGCTGCCCTTTGTGACCACGCTGCACGGCACAGACATCACGCTCGTGGGTCTGGATCGCTGCTACCTTCCCATCATCCGCTACGCCATTCAGGAGAGCGACGGGGTTACGAGCATCTCCAACTACTTAAAGGCTAAAACGGTGGAGGACTTCGGCGTGACGCGGGAGATTGAGGTGGTGGAGAACTTCGTCAACTGCGATGTTTACAGGCCGTACAAGGATGAGGCCAGGAGGGCGGAAGCGCGCCAGCGGCTGGCTGCGCCGGAGGAGGCGATCCTGATGCATCTCTCCAACTTCAGGCCGGTCAAGCGGGTGGTGGACGTGGTGAAGATCTTTGCGCGGGTGGTGCGCGAGACGCCGGCGCAACTGGTCATGGTGGGAGACGGGCCGGACCGGTCGGCGGCGGAGTGGCTGGCGCACGACCTGGGAATCCACTCGAGGGTTCACTTCATGGGCAAGCTGGAGCGGGTAAATGAGGTGTTGCCGCTGGCCGATATCTTGTTGATGCCAAGCGAGTTGGAGTCGTTCGGACTGGCGGCGCTGGAGGCCATGGCGTGCAAGGTTCCGTCGGTTGCGACGCGGGTGGGCGGGGTGCCGGAACTGATCGACGATGGGGAGACGGGGCTGCTGTACGAGGTGGGCGATATTGACGGCATGGCCTTGGGAGCATTGAGCTTGCTCCAGGACCGGGAGCGGCTGGATGCGATGCGGGAGGCGGGCCGGAAGACGGCGCAGAAGCGCTTCTGCTCCTCGCTGGTGGTGCCGCACTACGTGCGGTATTACGAATCAGTTCTCAGCAGAGCGAACAGTTGACAGTTGACCACCGGCCACCGGCCACAGACCACCTGCCACTGACCACTGATCACTGTTCACTGACAACTGTCTCTTCGGCGAAGACCGGGGTAAAGCCGAGCCGGCGCCAGAAGCTGTCGAGGAGGGCTACGGTTTCGGGGCTCGTTTTGCTGGTGGTGCGGAGGAGAATCCGGGCGCCGGGGTTTCCGGCCAGGCTGGAGGCTTCTTGGGCGATGGCGACGCATTTGTCCGGACGGTAGGTGCAGGCGGCCAGGTCGGCGATGGAGAGGCGCGTGGTGGGAGTCGCCAGGACCGTGCGTGGCGGGGCCATGCGGTCCAGGAGCCAGAGGATTTCGAGCTTGGATTCGAGCTCATCCGGCACGCAGTCGATGGCCAGATCGGCGTCGCGGACGGCATCCTCGATGGTGGAGACGAAGGTGACGGGTGAATTCTCCGAAAAGCCTCCTTCAGGGGCTGAAGCTCCCGTTGCATCCGCGGGGTCGATGTACGGGCTAAAGCCCGTACCCTTCACCAAATCAGATTGTTCCGCAGGCTTTTGAGGGCCCAATTGCTGACGTAAGGCTTCCTGGGCGTGGTGCAGGTTGGCGGGCATCACGTCTTCCAGCAGCACATGGACCCCGGCGCGGGCTGCCGCGAGGGCCAGCCAGCGGCCCAGGGGGCCGGCTCCGATGATGGCGACAGTGGACAAAGTTCAGGCTTGCCTGACAGACAGGGCTTCGATGACATCCTCGGCGCTGGGCTTGGTGTTGAGCATGTGTTCGGCGACGCGGGCGCGCTCCTCCTGGGTGAGAGCGGGGATGGTGGCCAGAATCCGGCGCAGGGTTACGGCAACGTCGTCAATGTAGTTCATCAGGCGGATGGCTTCTCCGGAGAGCGGCATGGTTTTCCTCGTGGTTGAACTTCCCTTCTCATTGTAGGACGTAGGGTTGGGGAGAGGAAGCCGATGAGGGGCCGCGGGACAACTGGAGCCGAGAGATGTTGAGGCCTGTGGCCGGCTAAATTCTCTTGACATGAATGGTTAGAAACGCGACAATGGGCCTGCTCTTTACGTGGATGGCCGCATTGCGTTGAATAGTGGATGTGGCGTGTCCGGCGTTTCGCCGGACCGGAAATGATTGGTAACTTTTACCGGCGCGTTGGGGGAAATTTCCTCAACGCACCGCTGCGTTGAGGAAATTTCCCCCAACGCGCCTATCTCACGGGTAAGGGGCAAATAGATTCTTTGGAGAAATCCGAAAGCGCGTGGGTGCATTCACAGATTCGGTTGATTCGGCTGCGCTCACTGTCCTGGACCCCCCTGACTACATCTTCCTCTGCGGCGGTCCGCTGGCAGACTTGGAACACTCGCTGCGAGCGCAATTCTACGAGCGCAAGGCGAAGTCTGATCCAGACCTTCTCAAGAGGATCCAATTGGCAGAGGACGCGGACCGGTGGTACAGGTCGCACAAGGTCTTTGATGACCTGTTGGAACTCGAGGAGCTTCTCGCGGGGCTTTCTGCCTGCATTCTTCTGTTTGTCGAGAGTCCCGGAGCGATCGCAGAATTCGGGGCCTTTTCGCAGATGGCCTTATTGCGAGAGAAGCTCATCGTGGTCGTCGAGCGGTCCCATTATGATCGGCCGTCCTTTATAAGGAATGGGCCAATTGAGCAGATGCTCCGTGTCCGGCCAGATGATCTTCTGTCCTACCGCTGGCTATCCGCGCCGGTGGGAGCAGATGCCGGGATTATTGATGTCGCAACTCTGAACGACACGCTTGATGACATAGTGAGGGCGGTTCAAACGACGCTGTCGGGAAAACCAAGGACAAGCGGCTTTATGCGTGAGAATCAGGGCCACCTCATGCTCTTGATTGCTGACCTCGTGAAGTTGAACGTCGTAAGTTTGCAGGGCGAAATCCTTGAGATTCTGAATGGGCTTAAGGTTCCAGTCGAGAAATCGCTAGCGAAGTATCTTTTTCTTTTGGGGCAACTAGGCTTCATTTCGGAAGAGCGGTATGGCCGGAACGTCTACTACGTTAGCCCAGCCGGCGCACCAGACCACATTCGGTACGCGCCCAGAACGCCGCTTCTGGCTACCGACAGAAGTAGGCTTCGGAGCCTGTTGCGCTTGGACTTTCCGCCGAATGAACAGAAGACGCGGGCGCTTGATGCATTCAATCGGCGGATTGCAGGAGCGACACCATGAGTGACCTCTTGGAAAGACTCGCCTCCGAATTCCTCCTGCCGATGAACGACCTTGTCTATTTGATAAGGTCTGCTCCGTATCGCTATAAGGTCTATGAGATTGCGAAGAAGGCTCCGGGTAAGAAGCGGACAATTGCTCAGCCAGCGCGAGAGCTAAAGCCATTACAGTACTGGGTAATGGAAAACGTCCTAAGCGCGTTCCCAATACACCCCGCAGCGACCGCTTACCGTAAGGGAAGGAACATTGCTGACAATGCACTGCCCCACGCACCGCACCGCTACCTATGTAAGCTGGACTTCAAGAACTTCTTCCCGTCTATAAAATCAACGGATTTTGAGAGGTTCATGTATGCAAATCCCCTTGCCGGGATTTGGACTGAGGAGGAAGTGGGCTACCTATCCAGAATCCTGTTTTGGAGGAAGAAGCGCGGGGGCGACCTTAGGCTTTCAATAGGCGCTCCGAGCTCGCCGGTTCTATCCAACATTCTGCTTTACAATTTCGATCTTGAGACGGCTGCTCTTTGCGCAAATCGCGGTATTACGTATACCCGATATGCGGACGATCTAACATTTTCGACTAACGAGCCGAAGGCCCTGTTTGAAATGGAGCGGCAGATTCCGAAGATCTGCACCCGCCTTGGATCTCCGAGGCTTATCCTCAACAGGAGCAAGACTGTTCACGCCTCCAAGAGCGGGGCTAGGCGGGTGACGGGGCTGATCCTCGCGAACGACGGCCTCGTCTCCATCGGAAGGGAAAAGAAAAGGGAGATAAGGGCAGGATTCCATAGATACTCCCTTGGCCTGCTGAACCCGGATGAAACTAACAGACTCGCCGGGATGGTCGCGTACATAAAGTCGGTCGAGCCGACGTTTGTGCTGAGGCTCGCCGAGAAGTATGGGGCATCCGTTCTTAGTCATCTACTTTCAAGCAGCCGCTTAGAGCGGAGCTGATCGGCTGCAGGATGGTTACAATGGCAGCATGAGCGATTCAGCGGAAACTGTGGCGCAGGCGTTTGTGGCGGCGATCAACCGGCAGGATGTGGAGGGGTTGGCGGGGTTGATGACGGAAGGGCACCGGTTTGTGGACTCTCTGGGCAATGCGGTCGAGGACCGGGAGAAGATGCAGGCGGCGTGGACCGCGTACTTCCTCATGGTTCCGGACTACTCGATTGCCGTGGAAGAGAGCTTCTGCGATGGTCCTGTGGTGGTGATGCTAGGGGTGGCGCAGGGGACGTATACGGCTGACGGCACGCTGAAGGCGGAGAACCGGTGGAATACGCCGGCGGCGTGGCGGGCGCTGATCGAGGACGGCAAGGTGGCGGAGTGGCGGGTGTATGCCGATAACGAGCCGATGCGGCGGCTGATGGCGAAGAAGGGTTGAGGGGACGGCGTAGGAAAAGGAATAGACCTATATCGATGATCCTTCTGGATTATGGGGGAAGCCGCGAGGAATTAAGTAACCCGGACAGACCTTGCGTCTTTATGTGATAGGAGAAGATTCCGGGCAAAAAAACGTCCCGAGTTGCCGGCTCCAACGCTTCGCACTTCGCCCCGGCCGCGGATAGCTCCGTGGCCGACACCTGGCACCCTGCGCTCAGCACGGATTGCTCCGTGTTTTGCACTGAATGCCCTGTGCTGAACACGGATATCTCCGTGCTCAACACTGAACGCTCCGCACCGGACGCGGATATCTCCGCGCTCGACCTTTGCGCTCGCACCGGACGCGGATTGCTCCGCGTTCGACGCTTGGCGTTCCGCGCCGGAGGACGGATATCTCCGTGCTCGACACGTACACCCTGTGCTGGACACCGATTGCCCGGTGATCAACACTTAGCCCGCCGCGCCGGTTATGGATTGCTCCATGCCCGACACTTTGCGCTCGCCCCGGTCACGGATTGCTCCGTGCTCGACACTTGGCGTTCCGCGCCGGTCACGGATTTCTCCGCTCTCGACGCTTTGCTCCCTGTGCTGAACACGAATTGCTCCGTGCTCAACACTTAGTGCTCCCTGCTGGGGCCTTTCGATAAGCCTTCAAAATCGACACGAATGAAGATACGCAGGCTTACCTAGCAACCCGGAATGAAAGCAACTATGCGCGTCGTCGATTAGCGGTGTCAACATCTTTGCGAAAGAAAATCCTGTGGATTTTGCGGAAATCCCTGCATTCAGGTGGAAATCTTTCCCCGTGTTTGAGGGGATCGTTCCAAAGACAAGAAAGGACTGTAGTTATAGGTATCCCGCCTAACATCACCGCAACGACGAAGACCTGTCCCTTCACCCCAGCAAGCAAAAATCGCTTGCTGGGGACCCCGAGTGCGTTGGGGACCCCGATACCGCAAAAAGTCGCTGCGGCGAAGCGGCGAAAGCGGGGCGCCAGGCATTTTGACCAGACGCGCCGAGGCGGCCCATCCTCCCACAAGGAATGGACCGCCTCTTTGCATTCCGGAGTTTCTTGCGTTGCCCGCCGGAAATCTTTTGTTTGGTTCTGAAAAGCCTAAAACAGGTCCTTCGACTACGTTTCGCCCAGGATGACAGCTTCAGAGGGTGCGCTTGAAGAGTGGCGTGGCGACAAGCAGCGTGCCGATGCCGAAGACAAAGAGGAAGAGCAGATCGAACCGGATGGCAGCGAAGCCGCCGTCTTTAAGAATGATGGATTTGAAGCCGTGGATGGCATAGGTGAAGGGGTCAATAACCGAGAGAGCGCGGAGCCACCAGGGAAAAGAGGCGATGGGATACATGGCGCCGGAGGGATAGAACAGCAGCAAGTTGAGCACGCCGAACATGGCGCGCGGGGTGAGTGGGTCCTCGACGCGGACCATGAGCAGAAACATCATGCCGTTGAAGGCGATGGAGGTGCCCAGAATCAGGACCAGAAGCTGAAGCAGCACCCAGGGATGAAAGATGATGCCCAGTCCGGCCATGAGCGAGCCGATGATGGTGAGGCAGATGCCGGAGAGGGTGGCCTTGATGGCGCTGGCCATGTTCAGGCCGAAGACCAACTCCAGCTTCGTGATGGGAGTCACCAGATAGCCCTCGTGGACCCCGCGGGCCTTGTCGTCGATGTATAACATGCCGCCGCCGATCATGACCGAGATATACATGGCCAGGGCAATACAGGCGGGGAGCAGAAACTTCAAGTAATTTACATAGGGATATAGCTCGACGATTTCAAGGGCAATTTGGTTGGCCAGACGCGGCTGGATGACCGGTGTGGTGAGAGCCGTGACGAGCGATTGCATCTCGGCCTCGAGACTGCTCGATGTGAAGAGGTCGGAGTTATCCACGACGAAGCCGATGACAGGTGCCTCCTGGGCGTAGACGCGGCGCGAGTATTGCTTAGGGATGATCACGGCGGCGTCGATCTTGCCGGTGCGGACGTCTTCGCGCGCCTTGTTCTCGTCGGTGTACTCGACGGTGGTGAAGGTCTTGATGTTGACGGCGATGGAGTCGAAACCTTCGCGGATTTTGACCGCCTGGGGGCCGTGGTCGTAGTCAACGACGGCCACGTGGGCGCCGACGATCTTGCCGCCGAAGGCGTTGCCCATGATGAGCAACTGCAGGATCGGCATCATCAAGGACATGATCATGAGCATGGGCGAGCGGAAGAACTTGCGCATCTCGCGCTCGACGATGGCAAACATTCTGTTCATGCTTGGGCTCCGGGCCGGGGCGGCAAGGTGAAGACTGGCGGTTTAACCTGCTCGTCGCGCAACTGGCGGCCGGTGTAGTGGACGAATACGTCGTCGAGGGTGGTGTTCTGGACGCTGAGGGAGGTGAGGGTTTCGCCGAGGGCTGCGGCCATTTCGACCAACTGCATGGTGGTTTTGGAACCGCTGGAGGTGAGGACGCGATAGAAGCCGGCGCTTTCGGCCTGCACGCTGGCGACACCGTCGAGACCCTCCAGGCGCTCCTGCCACTCCTCGGTTTCGCGGTCGAAGTGCACCTCAACGACATTGGCGCCGGGGACGCTGTGCTTGAGCTCGATGGGCGTGCCGAGGGCCACGAGTTTGCCGTGATCGACGATGGCGATGCGGTCGCAGAGCTTGTCGGCCTCTTCCATGTAATGGGTGGTAAGAAGCATGGTAAGGTGACGGGTTTTGCGCAGGTTATCAAGCATCTCCCAGACGGCGATGCGGGAGACGGGATCGAGGCCGGTGGTGGGCTCGTCGAGAAAGAACATATGCGGGTTGTGGACCAGGCCGCGGGCAATTTCGAGGCGGCGGCGCATTCCGCCGGAGAGGGTTTTGGTTTGCGCGGTGCGCCACTTGGTGAGGTCGACGGCTTCGAGGACATCGGCGATGTTTTTCAGGCGCTCGGCCTTGGGGACGCTGTAGAGCTTGGCGTAGATGCTGAGGTTTTCCTCGACGGTGAGGTCGGGGTCGCTGGTCAGGGCCTGCGGAATGACGCCGATGAC
>JBEKZR010000165.1:0-7681 GCA_049509715.1 Occallatibacter sp.
ATTGCCGCATCGCGGGTAGAGGCATCCGGCTCCATCGTGAAGGCGACCAACACCTGGTTGCGCGTCAATCCAATGGACTGTGTGCGGGTATTGAGAAAACTGCGCACCAGCGCGCCGGTGGAAACGAGCAGCGCAAAGGAGATGCCGATTTGCAGCCAGACCGCGGCGCGGCGCAGGATTGGCGCCCTGCCCGCAGTGCGCGTTGCGGCCCCGGCTTGCAATGCCGGCAGCAGTTGCGGCCGCGCCACCTGGGCGAGCGGAACCAGAGCCAACACCAGCATCGTAACCGACGCCAACAGGCCGGCAAAGAGAAAGACTCTCCAATCCACCTGGAAGCTGGCCGCCGGCCCAAACGAATTCAGCATGGCCGGTTCCCTGGCAAGCAGGCGCGGTAGCAGTGCGGCAATGCCCGCGGCGATTGCCAGGCCCGTCATCCAACCCAGAACGGAGAGCAGCAGGTATTCGATTAGAAATTGCCGCGCAACAGCCCAGCGACTGGCTCCCAGCGACAAACGCAGAGCTACTTCGGGGCCGCGAGCCAACCCGCGCGCCAGCAGCAGATGAGCCACATTCACGATGGCCAGCAGGACAACGCCGCCAACAATGGCAAACAGCACCAGGCCGCTGGTTCCGGCGTTATCCATGCGGTAGCGAAAGTCGGAGACGGCGCGCGCGCCTCGTCCAAGATTATTGGCTGGATCGGCGGCGGCCAGAGCGCCGGCCACCGCGGCAACCTGATCGTTGGCCTGCGCAACCGTTGCGCCCGGCGCCAGCCGGCCCAGCAAGTTGAACCAGCGAAAGTCTTTCGAAGTCAGCTCCGTATCACCGCGAGTCACAATCGCGGCCCACGACTCAATGGGCATCCAAAGGTCGCGGTCGCTATCGTTGTCGATCTCGCGAAACTGCGGCGGCAGCACACCCCAAATGTCCACCTGGCTCACGCTGCTCTTGCCGTGGCGCAGCGCAATCTGGCGGCCAACAATTCCCCGATCGCCCGCATATTCCCGCTGCCAGAAGCGATAACCCAACACCACGCCGGGATGCGTGCGCAGCCGATTCGCGTCTTCGGCGGCGAAGGTCCGGCCCAGCAGCGGCCGCACGCCCAGCACATTAAAAAAATTACTGGAGACCACGTCGGTTAGCAGCAGCTTGGAAGTACCGTCTGGATTGACCATCATGCTGCCGCGGCGGCCGATGGCAACCATGCCCGCCGATGGACCCTTGAACGCCGCTGTCCGTTCCGCCATGGCCAGGTAATCGGAGTAATTGAAGTAGCCCTCCGGGTCCTGGCTGGTGGTTGCAAAGATGCGCGCCAACTGCTGTTGCCGTGGAATATGTATCGGCCGCAGCCACAGCCCGTCAATCAGGCAAAAGATGGCCGAACTCGCGCCCAGTCCCAACGCCAGCGTGAACACTGCCGTGAGCGTGAATCCCGGCGAGCGGCGCAACTGGCGCAATGCGTAACGGATGTCTTGAAGCAGCGTGTTCATCTTCGTTTCTCCTCAACAAAGAATTACTCGTCGCGCAAAGCCTGCATGGGGTCGAGCTTGGAGGCTCGGGTTGCGGGCAGCCAGACTGCGAGCAGGGCCACGGCGGTCAGAATCACCGGCACCGTGCAAAAGACGATTGGATCCCATGGCTTGACGCCGAAGAGGAAGCTGGCAATCAGGCGGGTGAGTCCAAAGGCCGCGCCGATACCCAGAATTGCTCCCGCGATGGCCAGCCTCATGCCATGCCAGACGACGAGGTTTCGAATCGTGTTACGGTCTGCGCCGAGAGCCATGCGGATGCCCATCTCCTGTCTGCGCTGCTCGACGGAGTAGGCCATGAGGCCGTAGATGCCGATGGTGGCCAGGAGCAGCGCAACGGCGCCGAAGATGGTGAGCAAAAGCATATTGAAGCTGTCGCGGGCGGTGGAGAGGGCCACGATTTCGTCCATGAGACGAACGCGCGCCACCGGAAAGCCGCCGCTGGCCAGGCGCAATTGCTCGGTGACGGCGGCGATGGCCTGATGTGGGTCGCCGTGGGTGCGGACGATCCAATCAACCGGGCCGATGCGGGAGTTGATCGCGGTCATTCCATCGCTCACCTGGGCCTCGGGAACGATCATCATGGGGCGCGGATCGCGATTGAGGCCGTTGTCGTGGATATCTGCGACAACGCCGACAATCTGGCGCGCGGGCTCTTCAAACTGAGGACCTAAGCCCTTGCCGAGGATTATTTGCTGTCCTAGCGGATTCTCTTTGGGCCAGAACTGTTTCGCCATGGCCTGGTTGATGAGGACTACGCCGGGCGCGCCGGCAACATCGCTGTCGGTAAAGTCGCGGCCTCGCAGGATGGGAGTTTTGAAGACGCTGAAGTAGCCCGGCGAGGCATTCATCCAGCCGACGACACCAGTCTGCGTCTCCTTGCCGAGCGGCCGGCCAACAATAATGAAAGGCAGACTGAAAGTGCCACCGAGCGGCAGGCAGCAGGTGGAGGCGGAGGCTTCGACGCCGGGGATGGCATTAAGGCGCTCGCGGCCTTCGCGCGAGAGCTGAGCCACGCCGGCCGTCATCTGATAACGGTCGCCGGTGAGCGACATCTGAAGCGTGAGCACGTTGTGAGTATCGACGCCGGGATTGACCGCACGCAGGGCGATGAATGTGCGGATCAGCAGCGCGGAGCCGATAAGCAGCACCAGGGCAAGCGAAACTTCGCTGATGACCAGCAGCGAGCGGGCCTTGCTCTGGCGAAATCCCGTGCCGGAACGGTTGCTGGTGTCCTTCAATGCGGAATTGGGATCGAGGCGCGAGGCGTTCAAGGCGGGAAAGAGACCAAAGAGAATGCCGGTGAAGAGCGATACAGCGAGGGTGAAGGTGAGAACGCGCCAGTCGATCCCCACCGCGGCGCCATTTTCACCAATGCGGGGAAGGCCGGCAGGGCTGATGGCGAGCAGGGCGCGGACACCTTCGTAGCCGAGAAGGAGGCCAAGCACGCCGCCCGCGACGGAAAGCAGGACGCTTTCAGTAAGCAGTTGCCGGATCATGCGCGCGCGGCCTGCGCCAAGGGCGGAGCGGATGGCGAACTCGCGTTTGCGTCCCGTGGCGCGGGCGAGCAGCAGATTGGCGACATTAGCGCAGGCAATGAGAAGCACCAGGCCCACCGCGCCGAGCAGGACAAGCAGCGAGGAGCGCACATTGCCGACGATGCTGTCGCGCAGAGGCTCGACGACGAATTTCTCTGAGCGGCCCGGCCAGTCCCGGTGGAACTGCTGGGAGGCTAGTTTCATTTGCGCGTTGGCCTGGGCCAGCGTGACGCCGGGCTTGAGCATTCCCGCAACTGAAAAGTAGTCGCCCTGATTGGTGCTGTTGGGGTCGAATTGAAAGGGCAGCCAAATCTCCGCTTCGGGATCCGATTGGAAAGATCGCCCTAGGACTCCGACGATGGTATAGGGCTCATTGCCGAGCGAGAGCGAGTTGCCGACGATCTTTGCATCGCCGCCGAAGTTGCGCTGCCACAAGCCATAGCTCAACACCACCACTTTGCCGCCGTTGGGCGCGTCCTCCTGTGGAGTGAAGGTGCGGCCCAGCATGACGGGAGCGCCGAAGAGGCGGAAGTATCCCTCGGTCACGTGGAGGCCGTGGACCTGTTCCGGACGGTCGCCGGTGAGGTTGAAGCCGGGTCCGGCGAAATCGTATGCGGCCACCTCTTTGAAGATGGTGGTCTGCTGCTGCCAGTTGTGAAATTTGGGGATGGAAGCGACGGAACCACTGCCCCCGGAGTAGGTCGTGAGGAGCTGCACGATGCGATCCGCGTCGGGATACGAGAGTGACTTGAGCAGAACTGCATTGACGACGGTGAAGATGGCCGTATTGGCGCCGATTCCCAGCGCCAGCGTGACCACTGCCGTCAGCGTAAATCCCGGCGACTTGCGCAATTGGCGCAGTGCGTAGCGAAAATCGTGGAGCAATGCGTTCATCTTCGTTTCTCCTCGATGGAGCGTTACTCCGTGCGCAGGGCCTGCATGGGTTCAATGGAAGCGGCGCGGCGGGCGGGAAGGGCCGCGGCTAGGACGACCATCGCCGCGGTCAGAATCACCGCTGCGGCAAGAGTGACTGGGTCAAAGGCTGTCACGCCGTAGAGCTGGCTGCGGAAGAGGCGGGCCAGCGCGATAACAGAGGGCAACGCAATCACCGTGGCAACGGCGGCGATGAGGGCCATCTCGCGAACGACCAGCGCGATCACACTGAATCGTTGCGCGCCCAGGGCCAGTCGCACGCCGATCTCTCGCGTGCGCTGCTCGGTGGAGTAGGCCAGCACCCCGTAGAGGCCGACGGCCGCCAGCAGCATGGCCAGCGCGGAGAAGCCGATGGCGAGAAAAGCGAGCGCGCGTTCGTCCGAGGCGATGCGGTCGACTTGCTCCTCCATGGTACGCAGGCCATCGACAACCAGCGTGGGATCGAGCTGATGGATGGTTTGGCGGATCGCGGCCTCGATCATCTGCGGCGGCTGTGTTGTCCGGAGATAGACCACGACCCCGCCGGGATGCTTCTCCTGCAAATAGGGCATATAGACGGCGCCGCCCAGGGGCGTGCGCAGATCGGTGTGCTTGATGTCGCCCACCACGCCGACGATGGTGGTATTGAACTTCATATCGCTGGCGCCGCCTTCGGCAATGGCGCGGCCGAGCGCATTCTGCGGCGAGCCGAAAAAACGCTTGGCGAAGGCCAGATTCACGACGGCGACACTCGGCTGACCGTTCACGTCCGATGAGGTGAATTCCCTACCCACAAGAAGCGGTTGCCGCAGCGTGGCAAAGTAGCCGGGAGTGATCCAGGGCTCCTCGAAGTTCATGTGCTCTTCTTCCGAGGGTTTATACCCCTGCACAGAGAAGTTGGAAGTGTTGGTATCGCCGGAAAGCTCGGGGTCGGTGGTGGCGGCGACCGACGCTGCACCGGGAATGCGGCGCAGCGCTTCAAGCGAGTTGGTGACGATCTGCGGTGTGCGATCCTCGCCGTAGCCGGAGTTGGTGGGATCGAGCGAGAAGGTGGCAAGGTTTCCAGTCTCGAATCCGACCTGCTGATGGCGGAGATTGTCGAGGGTGCGCACAAACAGGCCGGCGCCGCCGAGCAGAAGGACGCTGAGAGCAATCTGCGCCCCTACGGCCAGCTTGCGGAAGCGCTGCGAGCTTTTCGACGCGGTTCCCGCGTTCTGGCGCAGCGCGTTGGCCAAGTCGGGACGCAGGAAGTGGAACACCGGGGCAATGCTGAAGAGCAGGCTGGTAACAAGAGAAATTGCCAGCGTGAACAGGAGGACGCGCGCGTCGACGGACGCGGAATATGGCTCACTGCCGGGATCGGAACTGGTCATCAGGCGAACCAGCGTCATGGCCACCATCGGAGCAAGAGCAAGCCCGGCAGTGGCTCCGGCGATACCGAGCAATCCGCCCTCGACGAGCAATTGCGCAACGATGCAGCTGCGTTTCGCGCCCAGAGCGTAACGCATGGACATTTCGCGCGCCCGGCCCGCTGCGCGCAACAGCAGCAGCGTAGCCACGTTGATGGCGCACATGGCTACCAACAGGCCGGCCATGCTCATGAGAATGATGAGGGGCGTCTCCAGGTCCGTGCGACCGGGAGAGAATCCCTTGGAGTCGTCGAGTACTTTGATGCGCGTATTGTCGAGGAAATTCTTCTTGAAATGCTCGGACCTTCCCTTGTAGAGCGTCAATTCATACGCCCGCAGCGAGTGCCACAGCGGCCCCAGGCTGGCCTCGGCCTGGGTTGCGGTCACGCCGGGCTTGAGCCGCGCCACCAGCGTAAGCCAGACGGATTGATGGTTGTTCAGGTTGTCGCGGGGCGCCATCCAGGGCATGGCGATTTCCACCATACTGATGGGGATGAAGATGCCCGGCTTGTAGCCGCCGATGGCGGAGTCGAAGTTTTCCGGCGCCACGCCGAGGATGGTGAAGGAGTGCCCGTTGATAAGCACGGTCTGGCCCACCACGTCGCGCGATGCGCCGAAGCGGGTCTTCCAGTAGTTGTAACTAAGGACCACGACGGGATTGGCGTTCTTCGCTGTATCGTCTTCCTGCGTGAGAAGCCGGCCCACCGCGGGCTTGAGTCCAAGCATTTGAAAATAATTGCCGGTGACGACCTCGGCGTCTTGATTCTCGGCGTGGTTATGCCAGGAAACTCCGACGTTGCTTTTGTCTGCGGCAATCATGCCTTGAAAAACCTGGCTCTGGTCGCGCAGGTCCTTGTACATGGGGTAGGAAAAGTAGTTGTCGGTGTCGCCGCCGAAGCTGCTCATGGACCCGGAGAAGCCGCCGGTCCACTCGAAACGCACCAACTCCCTGGGCCGCTCGACCGGCAACATTCGGAGCAGGACCCGATCGAAGAGCGTGAAGACGGCGGCGTTGGCGCCGATGCCCAGCGCCAGCGTAATCACGACTGTCAGCGTGAATCCCGGCGACTTGCGCAACTGCCGCAATGCGTAGCGAATGTCGTAAAGCAGCGTGTTCATCTTCGTCCCTCCTCGATGGCAAGTTATTCAGTGCGTAACGCCTGCATGGGGTCAATGGAAGCGGCGCGGCGCGCGGGAAGATAGCTTGCCAAGACGGCTACCCCGGCCAGCAAGAGCGTGACACCGCCAAAGGTCGGCAAATCTGTGGCCTTGACACCGTAAAGCACGCTGGCCAAGACGCGCGTCACCGCAAAGGCGGCCGCCAATCCTATGCCGAGACCGATGAGAACCAGACGCAATCCCTGCCAGATGAGTATGCTCAGTACATTGCCGGGCTTGGCGCCGAGTGCGATGCGAATGCCGATCTCATGCGTGCGCCGTTTCACCGATTGAGAGATCAATCCGTAGAGGCCCAGCGTGGCGAGAAAGAGCGCAATCAGGCCCTGACCGCCCGCGAGGATGGTGCCAAAGCGCATGGGCGCCAGTCCCATTGGACTCGTGGCGATTTGCTGGTCGAGCGAGCGAATGTTGTAGACCGGTAGATCGGGGTCCAGTTGGGCAACGGCTTGCTTGACGGAAGCGGTGATTTGCAGCGGGTCCATTCCGGTGCGCACAACGATGGTTACGCCTTGCTGAAAATGCTGCGCCAGCGGATAAAAGATCAGGGGGCGATTGGTATCGGCTATCGCCCAATAGCGCATCTCATCGACGACGCCGACGACTTGTATCAAGTTTCCTTGCAGCGAGAGCCGTTTACCGACGGCATCGCCGTTGGGCCACTGCTGTGCCAACGCTCGGTTGATCATGACCACACGCGGCGCGGCCTCATCGTCTTGCGCGGTAAAGTTGCGGCCCGCAAGAAGGTGCGTGCCCAGGGTTTGTAGATAGGCACGATCGACAGACGTACACGGGACGAGCGTAAATTTCTGGAAATCGGTTGGGGTTTGCCCCTCCGGCCATACCCCGGCGTTCATATTGCCTCCATTATCGAAGGGCAGGTGAGTGGCGAGGCTGGCGCTGGTGACGCCGGGCAGGGCGCGGAGCTTGTCGAGCAACTGCGCTTGAAACTGCCGGCCGCGCTGATCGCTATAGCGTTGCAGCGTAGGATCCACCGAGGCGAGAAAGATGTGATCGGGGCGAAAGCCGAGATTGCTCTGCGCGAGTTTTTGCACGCTGCGCGTGGCCAGCCCAGCACAGATCAGCACCACGCACGAGATAGCCACCTGGCCGATGA
>JBEKZR010000166.1:0-7648 GCA_049509715.1 Occallatibacter sp.
AAACTGCGCATAGGCGAACCGCCATCCTTCGGGCTGGATAAAAATCCAGCGAGCAGAAGTCCTACGAAACCACCACAATCTTTGCCCGCTTGCCCAGCCGCACCGTCAGTCGCGCCGGCAGCCCGGTAAGCGGGACCAGCGCATTTTCGGCCACTTCGCCATCGAGCTTGACGGCCTTCTCGGCAATCTTGCGGTTGGCCTCGGCGCCGCTGGCGGCCAGTCCCATCTGGACCAGCAATTTCGGCAGCCGAATCTGCTTCGGCTCCGGCCCGGCCACATCGGCAAACGCCACAGAAACCTCTTCCAGGTCCTCGCTTTCGCCCTTCTGCTGGAACATCCGCGCCCAATTCTCGTCGGCGCTCGCGGCCGCGCCTTCGCCGTGAAAGCCCGAAGTAATCGTCCGCGCCAGCCGCTTCTTGGCTTCCATGGGGTGCAGTTTGCCGCCGGTCACCTCGGCCTTGAGCGCGTCAACTTCGCTCCGCTTCAGGTCGGTCAGCAGCACCCAGTACTTCCACATCAATTCGTCCGAGATGCTCATCAGCTTGCCGTACATCTCGGCGGGCGGCTCGTTGATGCCGATGGCGTTGCCGAACGATTTCGACATCTTCTGCACGCCGTCCAGGCCTTCGAGAATCGGCGTCATCAGCACGATCTGCGGCTTCTGGCCGTAGTACCGCTGCAACTCGCGCCCGCACAGCAGGTTGAACTTCTGGTCCGTGCCGCCCAGCTCCACGTCGCATTCCAGGGCCACCGAATCGTAGCCCTGCATCACCGGGTAGAGCAGTTCGTGCAGGCTGATCGGCTCCTCGGCCTGGAAGCGCTTGTGAAATTCGTCCCGCTCCAGCATCTGCGAGACGGTGAAGTGGGATGTGACCCGGATCGTTCCCTCATAGCCCAGCTTGCCCAGCCATTCGGAGTTGTAGCGCACCTCGGTCTTCTTCTCGTCCAGAATCTTGAAGACCTGCTGTTTGTAGGTGACGGCATTTTCGTCAATTTGAGAGCGCGTCAGCGCCTTGCGCGTCACATTCCGCCCCGTCGGGTCTCCGATCAGCGAGGTAAAATCGCCGATCATGAAAATCACCTGGTGGCCCAACTGCTGGAAGTGCCGCATCTTGCGCATCAGCACCGTGTGGCCCAGGTGCAGGTCGGGCGCGGTGGGGTCGAAGCCGGCCTTCACCCGCAGCGGGCGTCCGCTCTTGCGGCTTTCTTCCAGGCGCTCGCGCAGGTCGCTCACGCGGATGATCTCCGCGGCGCCCTTCTCAAGCAGGTCCATCTGCTCGTCTACAGGCAAAAATGTGCTCATGTTGTCTTTCAGTATAAATTCCGCCGGCTTGGGCGCGCCGGCAGCACGCGATTTCGTTCTAACCCACCTTTACTCGCCGCCCGCCTTCTCCGCCAGGCCCTCTTCCATTCCGCCCGGCTGCATCGCCTCATCCACGGCCTTCAGAAGTCTCCGCGTCATCACCTGGAAGTGATAGCCCATCACCGCCAGCGTCATGGCCGCGCCCACGCAGTGGCGATAGCGTACAGCCACTGTCAGCAGAAACTTCCAGTAACTCCAGCGCTGCCGCCCGAAGACTCCCTGGCGGATGATCGAAGTGACAAAGGCGCGCGCATTGTCGCGGGTGAGCCAGCGCTGCCTCGACACTCGTTCTCCACCCTTCGGCTGCGTGCGGCTCAGGTACAGCTTGACGCGCTCATAGTAGGCCGAGCTGGAGTAGATCCGCTTCAGCACCGACCGGTAGCCCTCCACCAGCTTGGCCGCGTCCATGTTGGGAAGAAAGTTCAGCTTGTCGCAAGTGTTGTCCCCGTGGCCCGCATCCACAATCCGGCCCTCCTTCCACAAGCGCCGGAAAAGCTGAGTCCCCGGCATGGCCTGCAGCAGGCCGACCATGGCGATGGGAATGCCGCTCTTCTGGATAAAATCCACCATGCGGTCGAAGATGTCTTCGCCATCGGTGTCGAAGCCCAGGATGAAGCCCCCCATCACCTGCATGCCGTAACTCTGGATCGTAGCCACGCTGTCCAGCAGGCTGCGCCGCGTGTTCTGCAGCTTGTTGCTGGCGATCAATCCGGACTCATCCGGCGTCTCGATGCCCAGAAAGACCGAGGTAAATCCGGCATCCTTCATCAGTTGCATCAACTCCGCATCGTCGGCCAGGTTCAGTGAAGCCTCGGTGATGAAGTCGAAGCTGGTCTTCGATTGGCTGCGCCACTCGATCAGCGCCTTGAGCAGCTCCTTGGCCCGCGCCTTGTTGCCGATGAAGTTGTCGTCCACGATAAACACTGATTCGCGCCAG
The DNA here is from genome assembly GCA_049509715.1 of Occallatibacter sp. Classification (GTDB taxonomy): domain Bacteria; phylum Acidobacteriota; class Terriglobia; order Terriglobales; family Acidobacteriaceae; genus Telmatobacter. The sequence goes on from JBEKZR010000166.1 coordinate 2,301, forward strand.
CCTGCCGCGCGCAACTGGTTCAGCTCGGCCAGCACCTGCGCGATGGCCTTGGTGCGCGGACGCCGGCCGTAGATCTCGATGATGTCGCAGAACTCGCAGTTGAAGGGGCAGCCGCGCGAGTATTGCACAACCATGGTCGAGTAGCGGTTCATCTTGATCAGGCTCAGGTCGGGCAGCGGGCTGGTCTCCATCTCCGGCCGTTCCGCGGCCTGATAGACGGGCTTGGCTGTTCCTTCCTCCAGGTCGCGCGCCAGGCCGGCAATCAGCGTCTCGGCCTCGCCGATCACTACGTGGTCCGCCTTCAGCTCGGCCGGCGAAAGGCTGCTGGCGATGGGCCCGCCCACTACCGTCCGCAACCCGCGCGCCCGGCACCGCTCCACAATGCCCACCAGCGGCCCGCGCTGGATGTGCATGCCGCTCAGAAACACCACGTCGGCCCAGGCCAGGTCGCGGTCGCGCAGCCGCTCCACGTTGGTGTCCACCAGCCGCTTTTTCCAGCCCGCCGGCAGCAACGCCGCCACCGTCATCAGCCCCAGCGGAGGCTGCGCCGCACGCTTGCCCACGAACCTCAGCGCATGTTTGAAGCTCCAGTACGTTTCGGGAAATTGCGGATAAACCAACAGGGCATTCATGAGTCAACTCCGCTGCAAGGAGCGGCTGCCCGAGCAGGATTCGGAACTTCAGGCCGTATCTCCCAGCTCGGAAACACTGCGGCCGCGCTCGCTGCGGCAGGCCGCTCCCGTATCCATTTTCCCACCTCGCCATGGGAATTCTGTTCAATAAGAACCATTTCGCCGTAAAACCGCGCCCTTTCATCCTGCCCGGCCCACCGCTCCCATCCCATCCCCTCGCTGCATCCCCCGCGCCCTTTGCCTTAAACTTGTTGAATGGAAGAGTTCTCTCGCATTCAGCGCCTCCCGCCTTACGTCTTTAGCATCACTGACGCCATGAAGCGCTCCGCCCGCCACCGTGGCGAAGACATCATCGACTTCGGCATGGGCAACCCCGACGGAGCCACGCCCAAGCACATTGTCGACAAGCTGGTGGAGGCGGCGCTGAAGCCCGCCACCCATCGTTACTCGGTCTCCCGCGGCATCCCTCGCCTGCGCCGGGCCATCGCCAACTGGTACAAGACGCGCTACGACGTCGATCTGGACCCCGAGACCGAGGCCATCGTCACCATCGGCTCCAAGGAAGGCATCGCCCACCTGTGTCTGGCCATTCTGGACTCGCGCGACACGGTGCTGGTGCCCAACCCCAGCTATCCCATCCATATTTATGGGCCGGTGATCGCCGGCGCCCACGTGGTCAGCGTGCCCATCACCGACCAGGAGCAATTCCTGGCGCAGCTCGAGGAGCTGATTCCGCGCATGGTGCCGCGCCCCAAGGCCCTCATCGTCAATTTTCCCTCCAATCCCACCACCGAGTGCGTGGAACTGCCCTTTCTCGCCCGCCTCGTCGAACTGGCCAAGCAGTACGGCTTCCACCTCATCCAGGACCTGGCCTACGCCGACCTCGCCTTCGACGGCTACAAGCCCCCCAGCGTCCTCCAGGTTCCCGGCGCTAAAGACATTGCCGTCGAGTTCTTCACCCTCTCCAAGAGCTACAACATGCCCGGCTGGCGCGTCGGCTTCATGGTCGGCAACCCGGTCCTGGTCAACGCCCTCGCCCGCCTCAAGAGCTACTACGACTACGGCACCTTCACGCCCATCCAGGTGGCTGCCATTCAGGCCCTTGAGGGGCCGCAGGAGTGCGTCCAGGCCATCTGCGAGAACTATCGCAAGCGCCGCGACGTCTTAGTCGAAGGCCTCAACAAGCTGGGCTGGCCGGTGGCTCTGCCCAGGGCCACCATGTTTGTCTGGGCGCAGATTCCCGCAGTACCGCAAGCTCGGCTCGCTCGAGTTCTCCAAGCTGCTGCTCAGCGAGGCTAAAGTTGCCGTTTCGCCCGGCATCGGCTTTGGCGACTACGGCGACGGCCACGTGCGCTTCTCGCTGATTGAGAACGAGGAGCGCACCCGCCAGGCCCTCCGCGGCATCCGGCAGATGTTTGCAAAAGGCTGAGATAAGAGATTAGTGGTCAGGGATCAACACAGCCGGCAGATTTCCTAATTTGAAATCCAAAGGCTCACGCTCCTACTCAAGACTCAAGAGAGATACGCCATGGAACATAATCCAGACGGAACCAATGAAGAGCAGCGGGGACAGGATGGTACTCCCCAAGCCCCACAACCGCCTCTCACGCCCAAAAAATCCGATGGTCGCGGTATCCAAAACTCCGAAACATGTCAGCAGTCACCCGAGTCATCGCGGTTTAAGCGATTCCTTCACTTCTTCAACAAATCTGAATGGATGAATGTCCTTCTCACTGCAGTAATCGCCGTAACTGGTATTGTGGGCACCATTCTTGTCATCCAAGGAGGAAACGATACGGCACGAATCAGGGATGCGGCCGAAAAACAAGCGTGCAGTGCCCGACAAATCGCCGCTGCCTCTGAGAGAAATGCGATAGCAGCGGAGAATTTCGCCGCCAGCGCCGCGTCTATCAATCAAGGCGTTTCTGACGCTGCTAGGGGGTTGCAGATCCAAGCTGGAAAGATGGACGCTGCCCGTACTGCTTCTGTGCAGCAATCCCAACAATCTCTCCAAGCGACTATTGACAACTTTCATCTTGAACAAAGAGCTTGGATCGGAATCTCTGACGTACAAACAGAAGGGGGCAAGATCGATGGGCAGAACTTCACCTTTGATAGGGTATCCTTTGTCATTCGGAATACCGGAAGGACGCCAGCCATTCACCTGAGCATCCATTGTTGCCAAGTGATCACGCAGGTCTTTGATGATCGGACAATTCCAGATTACGACACAGAATTTGCAAAGAATCGAAAGAGGCTGGAAGAACAAATCCCGCCAAGTCAGGACAGGGAAAAGTTCATTGAAAAAATTATGAATCTTCAAGACACCGGGGGGCGGGGACATCTCTCCGAACAATCCTTGGCTCCCGATTCTTTTCGTAGAATCCCAGTAGAGGGACATTTGTTGTATGAAAACGTCGAAGGGGCGCTTGAACCGGCGCCCCAAGATCGTTCGCCTCAAGCGATGGATGCCTGGGTTGAAAGAAGGAGACCCAAAAACATATTCATGTTCGGGAAAATCGTCTATTCGGATGTTTTCACTGGGACACCGATACACACTACAACCATCTGCTTTGTTCGCGAAGGAATTACTCCACGTGGCCCAATGGCCATGTACGGGGGTGGGCTGACCTTCGAGGAGTGCCCCCAAGGCCGGATGGATTAAAAACAATGCAATCGGCACAATAAGCAGCAAACGCAGCATGTGCGTCAACCGTTCTATTGCCGGGTGCCCCAGGTCTCGATTTTGAGACCTGGGAAACCACGGACCCCAACCGCGCTTGGACCGGGCATGACGATCCGGAGGGAGCCGGGGGCTTCAGCCCCCGGAAAGAGCGCGACTTTATAGGGCCTTTAGGCCCGGGCCTCAACCCGAATCCTCGGCACCGGCCCCACTCTCCCTCGGGGAGAATGGGGGCCGTTTCGTGCTATTGCACAGTCAGGGCAACCGTGCCCGTTTCCGCGTACGCGCCTGATACGCCGGCTACGGTGACGACGTAGCTGCCCGGCGTGGTGCCCTGATCGCCCTGATTATTATTATTATTTCCTCCCCCTCCACATCCGAGGACAACGCCAGAGATGGCTGCCAGAAGCATCGCCATTCCGAGCATCGTCCGCCTCATGCCCAGCTCTTTTTTGGCAAAACCAGGCAATTGCGTTAATCTTCTCCGCAGAATGAAAGACATCTACATCGCCGATCTGGCCGCCTTTGACGAAGGAAAGCCCTTCGACGGCTTCTTCATCGTCCTGGCCAAGCAGCTGCGCTCCACCAAAAACAACAAGCCCTACCTGAACCTCATTCTGGGCGACAAGACCGGCCAGCTCGAAGGCCGCGTCTGGGAGCCCTCTGACCCGCGCATCGCCAGGGACTTCGAGCGCGGTGACGTCGTCAAGGCCCGCGGCAGCGCCTCCCGCTTCGACGACCGCTTGCAGATGAAGATCGACCAGCTTCGCAAGGCTGCGCCCGGCGAGGTGGACAAGGCCGACCTCCTGCCCTCCACCACCTATGACGTCGCCGCCCTCTGGCGCCAGCTCCTCGCCTTCGTCGACAGCTTCGCCAACCCCCACCTCAAGCTGCTGCTGGCCGCCATGCTCGCCGACCCCGCCCTCTCCGCCGCTTACCGTGAAGCTCCCGCCGCCAAGCAGCTCCACCACGCCTGGCTGGGTGGCCTGCTGGAGCATGTCGTTAGCCTGCTCACCCTGGCCGACCGCGTCGCCCTCCACTACCCCATCCTCGACCGCGACCTCCTCCTCGCCGGCGTCATTCTTCACGACATCGGCAAGGTCAGCGAGCTTTCTTGGGAGATCGGCTTCGAGTACACCGTGGAAGGCGTCCTGCTGGGCCACATTCAGATGGGCGTGGCTTTAGTCGAGCGCGCCATCGACAGCCTGCCCGGCTTTCCGCCGCGCCTCAAAACTCTGCTCCTGCACATGATCCTCTCCCATCACGGCAAGCTGGAGTTCGGCTCCCCCAAGCTCCCCATGATCCCTGAAGCCCTGGTCCTCAGCTTCCTCGACGACCTCGACGCCAAGATGCAGGCCGTGGCCGCGGAGTTTGATAAGTCGATCCGCGAAGGCAAAGGCCCCGACGAGTTGACCGGCAAAGTCTGGGCGCTCGATCAGCGGCAGTTGCTCAATACCAGGCGCTGGTTGGGCGAAAGCAGGGAATAGGGAATTGAGAACATAAATGGAACTCAAGGATTTGTATGGACTCTTCAGACATTCGTAGCGAAGGACAGCGGCATGACAATTACGGAAAAGCCGTTCTTGAACATGCAACCGAAAGTGCTTGCAGGAGCAGCGGACCTAGTGTCATTACAAGTTATGGCAGCAGTTCGGCTCGAATTGATGGGACTGTTGGATCGAATATAGCGGTAGAAATCGAATCCCGGACCGGGAAACAGGTGCGAGGAGCAATCCTTGATCTAATTCTCCACGCATTTCCCAAGAAGCTAATGATCCTTATTCCAAAGTACATAGGAAAACACCAAGTTCAGGAATGTGAATTCATCCTGAGACATTATATTGAACCTCAGAATTTCCGTGTCGTCCTCCTGAATGGATCAGGACATGATTCATGCCTGGAAGCCGACACGCAAAAGGTTCGGAGTGCGTTGCAGGAACTTGGATGGATGTACGGAAATGATGCTGGCTGTTCCAAGTCTCGCGTTTGATACTTGGAATATTTACCGGCTTCACTTTCCCTCAGGCCAGTAC
>JBEKZR010000167.1:0-7643 GCA_049509715.1 Occallatibacter sp.
TGCTGGTGCTGGCTCTTTCGGCCAACACCGCATTCGCCGATTTCCCCCGCCTCACCCGCGCCATCGCCCTCGACGACTACATGCCCCACGTCTTTCTGCTGCGGGGCCGGCGGCTGCTCTACTCCTGGGGCATCTACGTGCTGGTCGCGCTCACCGCTCTGCTGCTGATCGTCTTTGGCGGCGTCACCGACCGGCTGATTCCGCTTTTCGCCATCGGCGCGTTCCTGGCCTTCACGCTCTCGCAGGCCGGCATGGTGATGCACTGGAAGCGCCAGGGTGGCGCTCTGGTGCACATGCTGGTCAACGGCCTGGGCGCCGTGGCCACGGGCATCACCGTCATTGTGGTGCTGGTGGCCAAGTTTGTTGAGGGCGCATGGATCACGGCGCTGCTGGTCATCGCCATGATCGTGCTGATGCGCGCCGTCAAGCGCCATTACGCCGGCGTGGATCGCGAGACCGTCCTCGCCCGGCCCATCGCGCCCGCCGAGATCAGCGAACCCATCGTCGTGTTGCCCATCGACCGCTGGAGCCGCATCACGGAGAAAGCACTCTCCTTTGCGCTTTCCATGTCTTCCGACATTCGCTGCCTGCACGTGCAGACCGGCAGCGATCCGGATGAGATATCGCAGGATTGGGAAAAGGACGTGGCCGCTCCCCTGCGCGCGGTCGGCAAGTGCGTTCCCAAACTCGAGATTCTGCAATCACCCTTCCGCTATGTCCTGGCGCCGGTGGTCGATTACGTCCTGACGGTGGAACGGGAATCCAGCTTCCGCAAGGTCTGCGTGCTGGTGCCGGAGCTGGTGGTGCGCCACTGGTGGGAAAATCTGCTGCACAACCGCCGCGCCGAAATGCTGAAGGCCATCCTGCTGATGCGCGGCAACCGCCGCATCGTGGTCATCAACATTCCCTGGTACATCGAATGAGATTGCGCCGCTATCTTCGCAGAGGAATCTCCGTCTCAGGTACAGGCAGTTCCGGCAGTCTGCCGCGGCTCTCCGAGCCGGTTCCAGTCCAATCGCGCTGACCGCGCTTCATCGAACCGGGGCGGAGAGGATAGTCTATGAGGGTACAGCATTCCAGTCACGGCGCCTGCTCGAGGGGGAATGCCCTGAGAACCGCAGGCCAGCCACAGCACGGAATTGAGGAGAGTTTCAAGTTGAAGAGAAAGTTATTGCTTACGATTTTGGCCGTGGTTCCGGCCGCGCTAATGCCCCTGGCGGCCGCAAGCCAGGTTGCCCCAGCCTCTGAACCGGCCTCGGCCGAGCGGGTCGAACCCACTTACAAGTACGAGATCTACGCCGGGTACGGGTACACGAGCCTCAACCAGCTGAACGGGTCGCGCCACGGATTGCAGGGCGTGAACCTCTCCGTCACCCGCGTTTGGGGCAAGTACTACGGCATCACCGCGGACGGCGCCCATTATCAATACGGGATGGGCTCCGGCAACCCCTGCCCGCCGGGGATGACCTCCTGCACTCCGTCGGTGGATGAGGTTCTGTTCGGACCGCTGCTTCATGCCAACCTCTACAAGCGCAGCAGCTTGTTCGTTCATGCGCTACTGGGCGGAGAACACACCGGCGGCGAGAACATGACCCCCAACATCTCCTTTGCCGCGGGAGTAGGCGGCGGCGCGGAGTACAAGCTGAGCCCGCACTTTGCCGTGCGCGCCTCCGGCGACTACATCGGCGCGTCGTTTTCCGTGAGGGGAAATTCGTCGAGCCTTGGATACTCCCCGCACCGGTCCTTTGATTCGCGCGCCACTATCGGCGTGGTGTACAAGTTCTGACCGTTCGAAACACAATTCAGTCTTATCAACGCGAAGAGGCGTTCGTTTCTACCCTTCCTCCGCCTCGCGCAGCTTGGCGATGACCACGATCATTGCTCTCCCGTCCAGTTCCGGGCGCCGTGGTAGATGTGGAGGATTTGGATTGCCGCCACTGTCACCTGATACACGACGATGTAGGGTAAACCGGGAACCACAAGCTCACGGGTGCCTGGGATTCTTCCTACCCGGCCCCTGGAGGGCATGAGGTCAAGGGAGTTGGCGGCGTCGAACAGAGTTTTGGCGACGGCTCGGGCCGCAGACTCGCTGTCTCTCTGGATGTAAAGGGTAATTTCCTCAAGATCCTGCGCGGCGGGGGTCGTCCATCGCACTTGCATCAGTTCGGGCCTCGGACGGTCTCAGGCTTTCAACGCGCGCTCTACTCTTGCCCAGACTTCGGATGTGGGGACGAAGTCGCCACGGGCGGCGGCGTCCTGCCCGGCTCGAACCGCTGAACGAAAGCGGCCCTCTTCCGTCAGGTAGCGCTCCACAGCTTCACGCGCCAGCTCATCCGCGCTCCTGCCAGTCTGGTCGGCCATGCGGGAGAGTTCGGCTTCCTGCTCGGTACTGAGAAGAACTTCCATGTTCTGAGATTAGGAGTACTTGAGCGAGGTGTCAATCAGGTTCTTGGTTGTTTGGGCTTGAATCTCATCGCGAAATCAAGCAGCTCATCATTGATCTCGCAGTGATTCGGCGCAGAATGAGCTTCTCTGTGGCAATTGGGGCACAGTGCCACACAGTTGTAAACTCGGTCACTCTTATCTGCACCAAGAATGTGATGAACGTCAAAGAAGCCGGGATAGCTTCGCGTGATTCCGCAACTTGACCGCTCGCATTTCCCATTTGCTCTCCGCAGCACTTCGCCCCGCACCCGTTGATCGCGCTTGACCATAGAGCGGAGAATGGGAACCCTTGGTGCCCCATCGCTGCCCAGCAAAGTGAGGTCAAAACCTGGCAAATCATCAAAGGTGTCGTTCACGAATGTTTGCGAACTTAACCTACCGCCAACGACCTTCATCAGCACTACGTCTTGAACGCCACGATGCTTCCAGAGACCATCGGCGACTTCCGGAGCCATACCATCCTGTAGCCAAAGCGTTGGGCTGGAACCGTTCATCGCATGGTTCTTCTTACGGCGGCCCAGCTTGCCTCCCTTTATTAGCTGGTTGCTTATGTCTCTCTGGCTATACCAAATACTCGCCAGTTCGCCAAGAGGCACTAAGGCTGCATGGGTAATTTCGTTACCTTCTCGCACAACAAATAAGAAATGCGTGATGCTGTGCGTGCGAGCAGTCTCAACGTAGCTTTTGATCGAGCCATCCCAATCACCATTCTTTATCTTGGCAAAGAGTTGGGCAGCGAAAAATGGCTCCCGCCCAGCACTCCTTGGGCGTGGACGCCAACATAGCTTCACGCGAATGTGCACCGAATGGCCGTTCGGATCGATGGCTTGAATTGTTTGACCCTGGGATCTCTTTGCGGGGTCGTAGCTGTCGGTCACGTTGGTATAGCCCTTGGAGAGGAGAAGAGGGCCAACCATCGGACGTGTGAAGCGCTCGGCTTGGATGCTGTCTGGAGTACGAAATGCGCGTTTTTCCATGGCATTTCTCCCACTCTTCTACGAGCACTGTGGTGGTGAAATCGGAATCGGACTTATCTTATCCTTCTTCTGCCTCGCGCAGCTTGGCGATCACGGTGAAGTCTTCGAGCGTGGTGATGTCGCCCTTGATCTCGCCATGCGTGGCCAATTCCCTGAGCAACCGGCGCATGATCTTGCCGGAGCGGGTCTTGGGCAGTGCCTCGGTAAAGCGAATATCGTCCGGACGGGCCAGCGAGCCGATTTCCTTCGAGACCCACTTGCGCAACTCGCTTTTCAATTCCTCGCTGGGCTGGTTGCCGCTTTCGAGCGAGACGAATGCGGAGATGGCCTGGCCCTTCAGATCGTCTGGACGGCCCACTACCGCGGCCTCGGCAACTTTGGGATGCGCCACCAGTGCCGACTCCACCTCCATGGTTCCCAGCCGGTGGCCGCTGACGTTGATCACGTCGTCCACGCGGCCCATCAGCCAGAAATAGCCGTCGGCGTCCATGCGCGCGCCGTCGCCGGTAAAGTAGCAGCCTTCCACGTCGCTCCAATAGGTTTTGCGGTAGCGCTCGGGATCGCCATACACGGTGCGCGCTATAGAAGGCCAGGGCTTGCGGATGACCAGCAGGCCGCCGTGGCCGGCGGGCACCGGTTCGCCTTGCTTGTTGACCACCTCGGGCTGGATGCCGAAGAAGGGCCGCGTAGCCGAGCCCGGCTTGGTGGGCACAGCGCCGGGAATGGGCGCGATGAGGATGGCGCCGGTCTCGGTCTGCCACCAGGTGTCCACGATGGGGCAGCGGTTGCGGCCAATCTTCTCGCGATACCACATCCAGGCCTCGGGGTTGATCGGCTCGCCCACCGTCCCCAGCAAGCGCAGCGAGTCCAGCTTGTGCTTTTCCACGTGCTGATCGCCCCATTTGATGAAGGCGCGAATGGCCGTGGGCGCGGTGTAGAAGATGCTCACACGGTGGTCGTCGACGATCTTCCAGAAGCGGGAGAAATCCGGCCAGTTGGGCGCGCCTTCGTACATCAGCACCGTGGCGCCGTTCTGCAGCGGCCCGTACACCACGTAGGAATGTCCCGTAACCCAGCCGATGTCCGCCGTGCACCAGTAAATGTCCTCATCGCGAATATCGAAAACATATTTGGTGGTCAGGTAAGTCTGCACCGCGTAGCCGCCGGTAGTGTGGACCAGCCCCTTGGGTTTGCCGGTGGTGCCGGAGGTGTAAAGAATGTAGAGCGGGTCTTCCGAGTCCAGCGGCTCAGCCGGGCAGTCGGGCGCGGCTTCGGCCACCAGGTCGTGCCACCAGTGGTCGCGGCCCTCCACCATCGTGATGGGCGAGCCCGTGCGGCGGTAGACCACTACGTGCTTCACGCTGTGGCAGGCGGCCATGGCCTCATCCACCGTCTGCTTGAGCTGTATCTCCTTGCCCCGGCGGTAGCTTGTGTCCTGGGTGAGAATGGCCACGCAGGCCGAGTCGTTGACGCGGTCGGCGATGGCGTTGGCGGCAAATCCCCCAAAGATGACCGAGTGGACGGCTCCGATACGCGCGCAGGCCAGCAGGGCGATGGCCAACTCGGGCGTCATGCCCATGTAAACGGCCACGCGGTCGCCCTTCTTGATGCCCAGGCTTTTGAGGGCATTGGCGAACTTCTGCACCTCGGCGTGCAACTCGGCGTAGGTCAGCCGGCGAATCTCGCCCGGCTCGCCTTCCCAGATCAGCGCGGTCTTGTCCCGGCGGCCCGCGAGCGCATGGCGGTCCACGCAGTTGTAGCTCAGGTTCAGTTTGCCGCCTACGAACCATTTGGCCCACGGCAGATCCCACTCCAGCACCTTGTTCCAGGGCTTGAACCAGTGCAGGTCCTTGGCCACCCCAGCCCAGAAGCTCTCCGGATCGTCGATCGATTGCTTGTAGAGCGCCTCGTACTGTTCCAGGCTCTGGATGTGGGCCTTCCGGCTGAACTCCGGCGGAGGAGCAAAGACGCGGGTTTCGCGCAGCGTGGAGTCGATATCCCGATTGGCAACGGCGACAGCGGGGCCAGCATGGGCGGAAACGGACAGGGTAGACATGCAGAGATCCTTTGGGGAATGAGGAATCAGAGCCGCTCACGGCAGGCCAGGGGGCGCATACCCGCCGGGACTGCGCGTGGAAGACACTTTACCGAGTTAGATGCACAAAGGGCAAGCGGGCGGGCGGGTGAGCACTCCACGAACGTTCGAGAGAAGCGGCGCGCGACTCCTACCCTGCCTTTTTCTGCGCGTTCACATACTCGCGCAGCGCCGCATTGATGCGGCTTTGGTAGCGCCGCCCGGTGGCGCGAAAGAACGCGATCACATCGGCATCGAGGCGCAGCGTGATCTGTTGCTTGTTTTCTGCAGGAACCAGCTCGGAGACGCGCCGCCAGCCGGTGGTCCGCTCAGGCATATCGCTTAGGTCGATATCCTCATCGCGCATCGACTTGAGTTCTTCCCACGCCTGTTGCTCTTCAGCCGTCAAGACAGGAGGATTGTCGGGATCAAGCCGGTATGTCACCAATCCTGTAGCTTCGCTGCTCATTGTGTGTCGCCCTTCGTGCGGAGATCAAGCGGATCCGCTGGTCGCGTTGTGTATAGACCACAAAGAGAATCGTCTGTTCGACGCGCCCCAGAACATCCCAACGCTCTTCGTCGTGGTCGCCGGAGACGTCGAGTTGTTCAAGCCTTCCTGCATCCTTGAAGACCTGACAAGCCTTGTGAAATGGAACCCCATGCTTACGCAGGTTGGTTTGAGCTTTCGCGGGATCCCACTCGAACTCCACGTATAGAGAATACCACAAATATATTTATAAATGTAGCTACTTAATCTACATCACGCATACCGTTTCTGGTGCCAGATCCAGGCGGTGCGGATGATCTCATCGAGCTGGGTGTAGCGGGGCTTCCAGCCGAGTTCGCGGATGGCTCTTTCGGAACTGGCGACCAGGACGGCCGCGTCTCCGGGACGGCGGGGATGGATTTCGGCGGGGATGGGATGGCCTGTGACGTGGCGGGCCGATTCGATGACCTCGCGGACACTGAAGCCCTGGCCATTCCCCAAATTGAGAATCACCCGGTCCCGTGTCTCCAGGGCATCCAGCGCCAACAGATGCGCGTCGGCCAGATCGGAGACGTGGATGTAATCGCGGATGCAGGTCCCGTCCGGCGTAGGGTAGTCGGCGCCATAGATGCGGATGGAGGGGCGGCGGCCCAGGGCGACATCCAGCACCAGCGGAATCAGGTGGGACTCGGGCTCGTGGGCCTCGCCGCGAGCCACACCCCCCGGCCCCTCAGCGGCTCCGGCCACGTTGAAGTAGCGCAGGGAGGCATAGCGCAGGCCGTGAATACGATTGAACCAGTCGAGCATGTGCTCCACCAGCAGCTTGGACTCGCCATAGGGGTTGGTCGGGAGAAGGCGCGCATCCTCTTGAATCGGAAGGGATTCCGGCTCTCCGTAGACGGCGGCGGTGGAGGAGAAAACCAGCCGGCGCGGACCGTGAGCCAGCATGGCCTCCAACAGGCTGAGGGTGGACGCGGTGTTGTTGCGGAAGTAGATCTCGGGGCGCGCCATGGACTCGCCGGCTTCAATGAGGGCGGCAAAGTGGAGCACGGCGTCGAAGGGCCGGCCTTGAAGTTTGGCGGAAATAAAAAGGCTTTCAAGCGAGGGCCGGTCCGCCAGCTCACCCTCCACAAATTCCACTCCCGCGGGCAGCAGCTCCCGCCGTCCGTGACTGAGGTTGTCAAAAACCACCCCCCGATGCCCCTGTTCGGCAAGCAGGCTCGCGACTGCGCCACCGATGTACCCCGCGCCGCCTGTAACCAATATCTTCACAAAAAAACTGCCCTTTCCGGAGCCCTTTTGGTTTACCCTAACAGTATTACAACAGGGTATGGTGGGGATGGCCCAACGCCACCCGCCTTCAGACCGCCGTCCAGGCGGCTTGTCCGGATTTTATGTGTTGAGCGCCGCTCTATATTGGCGCTGTGCATGGCAGTAGCCGGCGTCGTCTAGAGCGGTTTTCGAATTTTTTGTGGTCTTGCTGGCTTCGCACAGGGTGGCTCTCCGCAGCGAGCCACTTGACGGCAGTGGTTTCAAGGTATAGCAATTGGAGAATCGCTGTAGCCGCAAACCAGGCAATAGGCTTTCCTTCGGGGAAGCGAAAGATCGCAGGTTTACTGCCGGATGCGCACGAGTCACGCGGGAAATTGAAGGTCTCCGC
>JBEKZR010000168.1:0-11725 GCA_049509715.1 Occallatibacter sp.
CTACTGCCGCCGGAGTTCAGGGGACGGCGAGTCTGGCTTCGATTGAACGGTATCAATTCCAAGGCCAATATCTGGCTGAATGGGAAGAAACTTGCGGATGCGATGGAAGTGGCGGGCGCCTACAGGATCTTCGAATTGGAAGCCACGCTCCTTCTGGACCCGGAGCAGAAGAATGTGCTCGCTGTGGAGATCTTTGCTCCTACAGACAAGGACTTCGGCATCAACTTTGTCGATTGGATGCCAACTCCGCCGGATAAGGATATGGGCCTCTGGCGCGAGGTCTCTCTGTTGGCGAGCGGGCCTGTCCGGGTGCGTTATCCCGAAGTGATTACGCACTTCCCAGGTGATTCACTGCGGCGCGCGGAACTGACCGTGCGCACAGAACTTTATAACGATACGGACCTGCCTGTCGAAGGAGTTCTGCATGGGGAATTTGAGAAGGTATCTTTCGAGAAGAAACTGACGCTTGCGCCCAGGGAGGCGCGCTCTGAGACCTTCACTCCTGAGGAATTCCCGCAACTGAAGATCGAATATCCCGAGTTGTGGTGGCCCACAGGCCTGGGCGATCAGAAACTTCATCTGTTATCGATGAAATTCGAGACCGCTGGCGCCGTATCCGACACTCAGAGCGCAAGCTTCGGCATACGCGAGATCATTGGGGAACTTTATGGCGCATCGCCCCGTATGGGCGAGGTCTACGACAACAACGGCGATTTTAAGAGAGTTAAGACCGACACCCGGCCGTTTCTTATCCGGGTGAATCGTCAACCCGTGCTGATACGGGGGGCTGGCTGGGCGCCGGAGATGCTCTTGCGCACCTCAGAGGAGCGGCTCCGCGCGGAATTGACTTACGTGCGGGATATGCACCTGAACGCCATTCGGTTGGAAGGAAAGCTGGAAGGCGATGAGTTCTTCGATCTTGCGGACCAGATGGGAATCCTAATCCTGGCCGGATGGTGCTGCTGCGATCAATGGGAGCACTGGAACTCCTGGCAGCCCAATGATTACACCATCGCCACCGACTCTCTGCGGACGCAAATCCTCCGCCTGCGCCATCATGCCAGCCTTGCTTTGTGGATGAACGGCAGCGACAATGCGCCGCCGGCCCACGTAGAAGAAGCTTACCGGAAGATACTGGCTGAGACCGGCTGGCCCAATCCCATTGTCTCTTCGGCCAGTTCCAAGACAACGACCGTCAGCGGCGCCTCCGGGGTCAAGATGACTGGACCTTACGATTATGTTCCCCCCGGATATTGGCTGATCGATAAGGACCACTTCGGCGGAGCCTTCGGCTTCAATACTGAGACCAGCCCCGGAGCCGCGATTCCGGAGTTGAGCAGTATCAAGAAGTTTCTTCCCAAAGAGAATCTCTGGCCCATCGACGCGATGTGGAACATGCATGCAGGTGCGGGAGACCTGAATGGAAACCTCAATCACTTCAATGAATCGATGGATGCCATCTACGGGCCGCCGGAAGATCTGGACGATTACCTCCGCAAATCGCAGGCCATGGCATACGACGGCGAACGGGCCATGTTTGAAGCTTACGGAAGGAATAAATACCAATCCACCGGCGTAATTCAGTGGATGCTGAATAACGGCTGGCCTTCCATGATGTGGCATCTATACGACTACTACCTGCAACCAGCCGCGGGATACTTCGGAACCAAGAAGGCCTGCGAGCCCGTGCATATTCAGTATTCCTACGACGACGACGGCGTCGTCGTGGTCAACAGCGTGAACCGAGATTACAGTGAATTGACCGCCGAAGCATCGATGTACAACTTCCGCTTGCGTCGGCTTTTTCACCGTACGGTTCATCTGGATTCTTCCGCCGATAGCGTGAGCAGGCTCTTTTCCATTCCCGGCGACGACATCGACACCGATGTGCATTTTGTCCGCTTGACGATTACGGACAAGAGAAGCCGGATTTTGAGCACCAATTTTTACTGGCTGCCGAAGAAACCCTCTACTTACGACTGGTCGACAGAGAGCGAAAAGAAGCATCCGTACTATACCGGGGTCACGAGTTATGAGGATCTGACTCTGTTGAACCAGTTGCGGAAGGTTCACGTGAGCGTTTCCGCATCCGCTCATCGTCAGACGAAAAACGGAGTGGTGAGCGTTCGCATTCACAATCCGTCGAAGAATCTTGCGTTTCAGATTCACCTCTCAGTTGTTGACGAAAAGAGCGGAAACGAAATCCTCCCTGTTCTCTGGGAGGACAACTATATCTCCCTGATGCCCGGCGAATCGCGCGAGATTGCCGTACGCTACGATCAGGCGATCCATCCGGGCCGCTTGAAGCTGGAAGTGGATGGCTGGAACATCGACGCAACAGCATTGCCCATTGAAGAAGCAAAGACAGACCCTGTAAATACCGATTCAGACGCTGCGCATCTCGGCACGCTTCGCCAATAGGCCGGGAAGCGCCGAATCCCGTATGGCGAAAGACAGATAGCATCAAAGGCGGAAGCGATGTCAACCGTTGCCGGGGAGAGCGAAAACAACGGACCGAAGCTGCGACGCGCTCTGACGCTGTGGGATTTGGTTCTCTATGGCATCATCCTGATTCAGCCAACCGCGCCCATGCCGGTTTTCGGGGTGGTGAGCCAGGAGGCGCGCGGACACGTCGTCACGACCATCCTGATCGCGATGATCGCCATGCTGTTCACGGCCATCAGTTACGGGCGGATGGCGCGGGCCTATCCCAGCGCCGGTTCGGCTTTCACCTACGTTGGCCGCGAGCTTCATCCAGGGCTGGGCTTTGTCACTGGCTGGAGCATGACGATGGATTATCTGCTCAACCCCATCCTGTGCATCGTCTGGTGTTCCAAAGCCGCGGGCAACATCGTCCCGGAGATTCCCTTTGCGCTGTGGGTGCTGTTCTTCGCCGCCCTCTTCACGGCGTTGAATCTGCGCAGGGTTCGCACCTATGCCAGGAGCAACGAGTATCTGGCGGCCGCGCTGGGCGTGGTCATTGTGATCTTCCTGATCGCGGCAATCCGGCACATCGTTCTTTTTTCGTCGCGCGGCGCCGGATTCTTCACCTTGCCGTTTTATAACCCGGCCACCTTTTCTCCTCCGCTGATCTTCACCGGCACTTCGATCGCGGTGTTGACCTATATCGGCTTCGATGGGATCTCGACTCTCTCCGAAGAGGCGCATAACCCGCGTCAGAACATACTGCGCGCGACGGTGCTGGTGTGCCTGATTACGGGAGTTCTCGCTTCGATAGAGGTCTATGTCGCCCAGTTGGTCTGGAATTACGGCCGTCCCTTTCCTGAGGTGGATACCGCTTTCTCTTATGTGGCAGGCCAGGCCGCCGCGGCTCCTGGCGCTCCGGCCAACGTTCTCCGCAGCATCTGGCTCTTTCAACTCGTAAACTTTGCGCTGCTGCTGGCCACCATCGGCTCAGGCAGCGGAGCGCAACTGGGAGCTGCGCGCCTGCTCTACGGCATGGGCCGGGACAACGCGCTCCCGCGATCGTTCTTCGGCGCCATCGACCGCAAGCGCGGCATTCCCCGCAACAACGTGATCTTTGTAGGCGCGCTGTCGGTGATCGGCGCATTCCTGCTGAGCTTCCAACTGGCCGCCGAGATGCTCAACTTCGGCGCATTCATTGCATTCATGGGCGTCAATGCAGCGGCTTTCAAGCATTGTTTTCTGCGCGGAGAACGAACCCTTGGCAATGCAATTCCACCTTTGGCGGGGTTTGCGATCTGCCTCTATATCTGGCTGAGCCTTCGCACGCCTGCCAAGATTGCGGGCGGCGCCTGGCTTGCCGCCGGGATTCTATATGGGTTGTGGAGAACGCGCGGCTTTCGCCAACAGACCATCTCGTTCGAGGCGCCAGCGGACGAAGAGTAGCCAGATCGGCATTATCGATGGCGCGAACTTTGAGCGGAGGGGAA
Organism: Occallatibacter sp.; assembly: GCA_049509715.1. GTDB lineage: Bacteria > Acidobacteriota > Terriglobia > Terriglobales > Acidobacteriaceae > Telmatobacter. Next base: position 3,915 of record JBEKZR010000168.1, read on the forward strand.
GATGAGCGGAGTAGCTACGCGAATGAATGGATCGAACCATCGCACGGGAGCTTTCACCGTGCTGTTTGTTCTCGCCTTTTTCGGGCTGCCGCTGCGCGCGGAGACCGGGACTCCGCGCAAGATCGAACTGGCAGCGGATTGGAAGCTCGCATCCGCGGCGGAGGTGCGCGCCGGCGGAGCGGAAGTCTCGGTTGCCGGATACGAAGATGCAGCATGGCATCCCATCCACAGAATGCCGGCCACGGTTCTCGAAATCTTGCAGGAGGATGGCGTCTACACCAACCTATATGTGGGAAAGAACCTGCTGGAAAAGGTCCCACAGGATCTTTACCTGCAGGACTGGTGGTATCGCACGAGTTTTGTCGCGCCCGCCGGATATTCTGCATACACGTTGGAGTTTCCTGGGATCAACTATCGAGCCGAGACCTGGCTCAACGGGCGGAAGATTGCCGACAGCACGCAAGTCGCCGGCATGTACGCTGCTCACCAATTCGACGCGACCCCCTGGATCAAGCCGGGCCTGCCGAATGCGCTGGCCGTAAAAGTAACCCCCGAGCGTCTGATTCAGGACGTCAATGGCGTGGAGCTGGCAGACAGTTGGTTCGACTGGGTGAATTGGAAGTACATTGGCTACAAGGGCGAGAAGAAGCAGCCGGGATGGGGCATCTCCTTTGTGCCGGACCGCAACGCCGGTATCTGGAAGCCCGTGTATTTGCGGGTGACGGGCAGCGTCTTGATCGACAAACCGCTTGTGAACACGCAGCTTCTTCTCAAGGAGTCAGCTGCCCGCCTCACGGTGTACGCTACTCTGCGCAACCACTCGGTGCGGCAGGCCAGCGGTACACTGAGAGGAACGATCACGCGGTCAGGAAAGCCAACGATCAAGCTGGAGCAGCCCGTTGATCTCGCTCCCGGCGAAGAGCGCGAGATTCAATTCACGCCGGACAAGTTTCCCGGCTTGACCGTGACACATCCCGACCTTTGGTGGCCGTACACGATGGGCGATCCGGCTCTCTATAACCTGCGTCTGGAGTTCATCGAGAACGGCAAGCTTTCCGACCGTAGCGATTCGCGCTTCGGCATCCGGAGTATTACGCAGCATCGCGACGCGGACGAGCAGTTCCCAGAAGTGGGCAAGGGCGGCAACTTCTACCTGCAGGTGAACGGGCGGGATTTCAAGGTGCGCGGGGCTGACTACACGCCCGACCTGCTCTATCGCTACGATCCCGAGCGCGAAGCCAACATCCTGCGCTACGTGAAGGACCTCGGCATCAACATGCTGCGCTGGGAGTCGAAGATCTCCAGCGAGCACATCGTCGAGCTCGCCGACGAGCAGGGCATTCCTTTGATGTTCGGCTGGATGTGCTGCAATCAATGGGAGAAGTGGGATCAATGGAGCGAAGAGGATCACCGGGTCGCATCCGAGAGCCTGCGTTCGCAGATCCTGATGCTCCGTCCGCATGCTTCCGTGTTTATCTGGGCCAACGGAAGCGACGGCCGGCCTCCGGATCCGGTACGGCTGGAGTACCGGAGGATTCTCTCCGAGTTACATTGGCAGAACGCCGTGGTGGATACTGTCTCCTCGTTTGCCAAGGACGCGAACGGCGAGCACCTGTGGGACGGCATCCATATGGAAGGGCCGTACAGTTGGCGCCCTCCGGCGTATTGGTTCAGCGGAAAATATCCCCCTACTCGCGGTGCTTGCGCCGAGCAGGGCGACAACGAGCACATTCCAACCCTGGAAAGTCTCAAGAAATTCATCCCCGCCAACCATCTCTGGCCGATCGACGATACCTGGTTGATGCATGCCGGCGCCATTGACAAGACATCCTTTCTCGCCAATGTTCAACTGGCATTGGAACGCCGCTACGGTCCGTCTGCCAGCGTGGAGGACTTTGTACGGAAAGCGCAACTGGCCCACTACGAGAGTACGCGCGCTCAGTTCGAGGCATTCGCCGCAGGCGCCTGGGCCAATCACAAGATGACTCTCTACTGGATGCTGAACAGCCACTGGCCGTCCTTCTATGGCAACATCATCGACTACTATCTAAGCCCGGGCGGAACTTACTTTGGAGCGAAGAAGGGACTGCGCCCTCTTTCTGTAGTCTTCGACTCCTATGCGACCGGCGACCACAGTCAAGCCAGGATTGTTGTTTTCAATCAAACCCCCGGCGACGTACAGGGCCTGCGCGCGCGCATTCGCGTCTACGACCTGGATGGGAAGCTGCGCGACGACCGTTCATTGAATGGAATTGCCGTGCCTTATAACGATGCAAAACAGGTGGCCGAGTTGCCCCGGTATCCCGCATCTACGCCGGTCTTCTTCGTTCGCTGTCAGCTCTTCGATGCCCAAGGAAAGCTGCTGGTCGAGAACACCTATTGGCAGTCCCAGAAGGATGACGATCTGGGGGCTCGAAAAAACGATTTGGCGATGGATCTGCGGCAGGAGAGTTGGGCCGACATGACCGCGCTGAACGCCATGCCTCCTGTGAAATTGGAGGTGCGGGCAGTGGAGAGGAAAACTGCAAAAGAAAGTGACATCGCCATCCGCTTGCACAATCTTTCTCAGCACATCGCATTTTTCGAGAGGGCCACAATCTCCGCCGCGCCAGGGAGTGGCGAAATCCTCCCCATCGAGTATGACGACAATTACATCACCGTCTTTCCGGGCGAAACCGCCGAGATTCACGGATTGCTTCCGCAGGGTGCAAAAGCCGGCTGGGTGAAACTCGAAGGATATAACACCCGCGCCATTGCCGTGCCCATCAAGTAGTACCCGAGTCGGAGTTGGCGGACGCTGGGAAGTGCTCTTCGCGTCGCGAGTATGGGACTGCCCGCAGCGCAGCAACAATTCCCAGCTTATACGGACTGGTGGATGGTGTGCCTCGCCAAAATGCAAATCTTCTGTCGAATCATGAACATGATGCGTTCACCGGTATTGGTTGTTTCAAGTGACAAACTGGCTTGATGTTGCACTTCCTGAGGCTCAGCGCCGAGGAGTTCGGAGCGGGCAAAACGATGGGCGGCGTTTCTGAGCAATCATCGAGAAGCGCCTGTCCCGATCTGGCTGCCGGAGTTGCTGCCGGAGGTGTCTCTTATGGAAGTTGAGGAGGAGCGGCGGGAGCGCGGTGCGCAAAGACCGTACGACACTCACTTGACCCTGTCTTCGTGACGACTCGTGGGTAGAGAAAACTCCTTGTCGAATAGAAGTTCATCCTCCAAAGCTGTTCTCAAATTCAAAACCGACTCAATTGAACTCCCGGATGGTGGTTTGGCGAGTCGCAGTTCAAACTTGAATGTAGACGATTTTGTAACGATCAGTGCATCTATCGGGCAATGAAAAACCCAATAAAGACGGGCATTCGAGCAATAGAGCATCTGTCCTAAGAGCAGAAGGTCCTATGAGTGGCTCGTTTAGTGCTTGCAAAGTACTGAAAATAATGGTCGGGGCGGAGGGATTCGAACCCCCGACCCTCTGCTCCCAAAACAGGTCAAATAGTCTGTGGAATCCTATTGAAACTGGGTGATTTTAAGTGCTTTTGATTGAACTATTTACCGTGTGCCTGCCGATCCCTGTTGATCCTTGTGGTTCTTGGGTGCTTTGACAGTTACAAATTCGACTACAGCGATGAATCTGGCAACGCTATTCTGCGACGCGGAACAGCGTGAAAAACGCTTCAGACAAGGTCATCGAATCCGAGGCTCCTTCAAGCAGCATCCTTCAAGCAGCAAGCAAAAATCGTTTCCTGCCAGGAAGACATGTTGCTGATGCACAAGCCGGCCGAGAACTCGGCGACCACACGTCGCGAAGATAAGGTGTAAAACTGCCTAACTTCCTGGTTATACTCTGTCTTGAGATAGGCCGTGGTTTCGTGGCATTCACTTCGTTCCAGTAACGAATGGATGCCCGAAACCACGGTCCTTTTCCACTACAATCGCCAAACCGCGAACCTACTCTGTTGAGTAATCCGGGCCAGCGAGCTAACTAACGTTCCCCTTAGTCGTTCGGGAACAACAGGTAGTACACCGCATAGGCCGTGGCTACGTCCGTCTGAGCCCAGAAGCGGTGATAGTTGAATGTGGGAACCGGCGCCGTCGAGGGGTTGGCAGCATAGGCCGCAACCATGGCATAGTTCGGATCCGTCTCGTACTGGGTACGGATACTGAGGAATGTCGAGCTGGAGTTGATCGGATCGCCGTTAGGCATGGTTCCCGTCCAACCCGATGGAACGTAAATAGGAATGTTGAGCTGACTGTAGTCGGTACGCGTTTCCGCAACCGATACGCCGATGCTGTCGCGGTGCAATGACCAAATATCGATTAGGAGCTGCTTGGCAAGGTTAAACGATGTCATGTCCTGCGTTCCAGCCCACTTCAAGGTTCCGGCACTGTAGTACAGCAGTGCCTTGCAGAGCGAACCGGTCACACCAACATCCTGGCCGCTGGCCGTAATGGTTACAGACAGCCCGGCGTTGTAAGTGACCCCAAGGTCGCCCACCGTCCAATTCTGGGTGGATGCATTCCAATTGGTAGATGGCTGTCCGCTCCAGCTCAAGCTCGAGGGGATAGAGTAGCTAGTCGCGGTCGCCGTGGTATTGGCTTCGACCCACTTCATCCAGGGATCCAGAATGATCTTGGCATCCGCATTGCCGGTTACGTAGTAGTACTCGGCCAAGCGCTCCATCGACCATGCCTGCATTCCAAACCACTGGTTGCTTGGCGGATTGCCGTAAGACGGCGCGAAAATGTACGACATGCCGTAGAAGGTGGGGGTTCCCGCGGGAGGAACTGCATACTGGCCTCCCCAAGCGGTGGGAGGATTGGCCGTGTTACTGCCGCCGCCCCAGCTGTTGGTTGCGCCGCCTGCAATGGCGCCATTCGACGACTGCAGCCAACGGTAGAATTCGAGAGTGCGTTGGAGAGTTGTGGTCCAATCCGCCTTTGCCGTGGGCGATTTTGGAATCAGAGAAGTGTCGTTCGACAGCGCATAAGCCACCAACGGGTTCTGGTAGCCGAAGTGAACGTCGCTAGAACCAATGCGCCAAGCCCAGCTCCCATCAGCCGGCACTGCGCCGCCCCACGCGTAGTACCAGGAGAGCAGATACGCTGACGAGTTCTTGGAGCCGTTTTCCACGGCGCAACTGGTGCTTTGGCAGCCTTGTTCCTTGAAGTACTTGTCAAAGAACGAGTAGCGCAGATAGTCGCCCAATTTAGCGCCCAACGGGAGCAAGGAAGCGACCGTCGAGTTGCCGTTGGAGTACTGCTGTGCCCAGTACAGGGCCTGGATGGCGCGCGCGTCGGCGTCCGGAGCATCCGTGTACTTCCACTGCTGCGTATACGACCCCCCAGTGAAGAGGCTTAAATAGCCGCCGTCGCTGGTATTGCCGTACTTGAAGATATCCCAACTGGGTTGCGGAATCGTCAGCCACACCGACTCCATCGGTCCGCGCTGATACGAGTTATAGAAGGAAGGAGCGCCCGAACTTCCTGGTCCGCTCTCTTCAATGCCGTAACCGTACCAATTGGTCGTGTCGAGAATCCAATGCATGCCGTAGATGTTCCAGGTGCCGTAGGTGGATTCCAGTTCCTGCGCGATCGGATCCTCGCCAACAGTAGCGGTAGTGAATTGGCATGGATAGTCGCTGGGGCTATCGTACGTCGGGCAGTAGGTAGCCGGAGAGCTGGGATTGTAACCGGCGTTGGTCGGCTGCAGGGTCGCGCTGGGAATCATGTAGGTCTGCATGTTGTCCCATGCGGTCTGCAGAGGTGTCCACGTGCCGGTGACTGCGCCATACATCGATTCCAACCAGAGGTAGTAACTGTAGGTCTCAGATACTGTCTCGTGGCCGTAGTCGGGAGCTTCCACCATAAAAGTCTCCACTGAGTGATAAGGAATGCCCAGAGGGCTGAAGTAGCCGTTTGCAGCCGTCATGTCTCCGTACATGGCGAGGAAGTTCGCCTTCGCGGTAGCAGCGTAGCCGGAGCCGGCAGTAGTCACCGTGAGGGTGATCGTTGTGGTCGCGGTCAGCGTGCCGGAGGTTCCGGTGATGGTCACCGTGTACGTTCCCACCGTGGCCGTTGCGCTGGCTGTAAAGGTAAGCACGCTGGTCGTGGCAGTGGGATTGGTGGTATAGGTAAGAGTTACTCCATTCGGCAGACCTGTTCCCGCCAGAGTTACGCTGCCGGTGAACGGACTAATGTCCGTAACCGTAATGGTGACTGTGCAGCTGCCGCCCTGCGGCATGGAACAAGTGCTCCCAGCAGGCCCGAGCGTAAAGCCCCCCGTGGACGAAACGACGGTGAGCGTAATGGTGGCGGTCGCGGTGGTCGTGCCGGAGGTTCCGGTGATGGTCACCGTGTACGTTCCCACCGTGGCCGAGGCAGTGGCCGTGAAGGTGAGTACGCTGGTCGTGGTGGTGGGATTGGTTCCATACGCAACAGTAACTCCGCTGGGCAGGCCCGTTGCCGCCAGAGTTACACTGCCGGTGAATCCGCCCACGTCAGTTACCGTGATGGTGTCGGTTGCTGTCTTGCCTTGGGTGACGGACAGTGTGGGCGCCGAGGGCGCAAGCGTAAAGCCCGGCTTGGCAGTGACGGTAAGCGCGATGGTGGTGGTTGCGCTCAATGTGCCGGAGGTCCCGGTAACAGTGACCGTAGACGTTCCCACGGTGGCCGTGGCGCTGGCCGTCAGCGTAAGCACGCTGGTCGAGGTAATCGGATTGGTGGCGAAGGCGGCAGTTACGCCGGTTGGCAGGCTGGCTGCGGTCAGAGTTACAGAGCCGGTGAACGGACTCACGTCGGTTACGATAATCGTGTCGGTGCCGCTGGCGCCCTGGGCTATCGACAGAGTGGACGCCGAAGGCTTGAGCGTGAAGCTTCCCGTCGCGCCGCAGGTTGTTCCGTTGACGGCGAACGACGTGGGCACCGCGTTGGTGGTGCCATTCCAGGTGCCGTTGAAGCCGAATCCGGAGTAGCTTCCGCCGGCGGGAACGTTCTCCCAGGTCTCGCCGGACTGTTCACTCACAGTAACGTTGGCGCCGCTCTGCGATACTGTTCCGTTCCAGGAATTGGAGATGGTCTGTCCGTTGGCGAAGGTCCAGGTAAGCGACCAATTTGTCCAGGCGATCGTTCCCGTATTTTCGATGTTGAGGGTTGCTCCAAACTGGCTGGAGTTTTGCGGTGAAATTGTGTAAACAACGTTGCACGAATTCGCGCCATACGCGCTCGGCGCAACAAGAGTTAGTAGTAGAGCCGCGAGCACCGCAAGGTACCCGCTCAGTCGGCGAGCGCGCGCCCGCCTACAGGGGGGATTGAACTCCTGAAACATTGGTTTCTCCTTTACATCACATAACCCCGCTAACAACACTCAATGCTTGAGTGCTTTTCGTTGCATGATGCCGGTATAAGGGCCGTACCTTGCGAATTGGGCGGATGATCGACCGGCCTGAGATATGAACTTTTCTCAGCGAGCCGTCTGGGGAACGGCTTCGGCGCGACCATCTGTGTCATCAGGCTCGCGGTTGGCCGGCTAAAGGAAACTTCGCGGGCCATAAGTCTTTCTTTGGAGAAACAGGAGAGGGACGGAGCAGGTCAAAGAACCCGCTCCGCTCGCGTTCCTGTTGTGCGGGCTTCGTGGCCCACCCTTGCGGCAGAAACAAGTCGCAAGGATGGGTGCCCAGCCGAGTCTGCAAGGCTAGTTGACGGTGCAGGCCGTTCCGTTAAGCGAGAAGGCCGTGGGTATCGCGTTGGTGGTTCCATTCCAGGTCCCGTTGAATCCAATGCCGGTGAGGGTGCCGCCGGCGGCAATGCTG
>JBEKZR010000169.1:0-7620 GCA_049509715.1 Occallatibacter sp.
AGCCGGCAACGACATCCAAGGCGAAGACAGCCAAACCCTGATCCTGCGACGGGAATGGTGTCAGTTTGAGAGGGATAAACAGCCATGGCGGATATCACGGATATTGAGAGGCTGAATTACTACGAGGGCGAGTACCTGGGCGCGGTGGACTTCGAGGCCGAGCAGGAGTACCACCGCGACATGCGCCGCCGCCACAACATCGGGCCGCACACGTGGGGCATCGTCACGGGGCTCGATGTGGCGCAGTTTTTGAATGGCGGAGCCAACAACGAAGTGGATGTGTTCATCCAGCCCGGCGTGGCGGTGGATGGCTTCGGCAGAGAGTGCGTAGTGTTTGCCCCGTATCAACTCACTGCTGACTTGTTTACCGACTTCTCGCAGAAGCAGACGCTGAGCGTATGGATTGGCTATACGCAGCAGATGATCTCGCCGTCATCGGATACCTGCGCTTCGCAAGGGCAATCGAATGCCTATAGCCGCGTGCAGGAGAACTTCCAGATTGTCATCGATCCGATTCCGCCCGCGAGCGATCCCATCGTGGTGGCAGGCAACGATGTTTCATTGCCATCGGCCAAGGGCTGGACACAGCCGAGCTGGCAACCCACTCTACCGTCGAATGAAGGCGATGTCGAGTTGCCATTCGACGGTTCGGTGCCGTTTCAGGCGCTGCCGGACGACAATACGGATGCTACGTGGCTGATTCCGCTCGGTCAGGTGATATGGGACGGGCCGAATCAACGATTCCTGCAGAGTTCGACGGCTCTCGCGAACAAGGGCCGGATCTATGCGGGAAGCGTAGCGTCCGCAGTTTATGCTCCGGCGGGAGTGTTGACGATTCAGGATCGAAGCACGCCGTCTCCGCTCCCTTCTGGAGCTACGGGCGTTGCGGTGGAGATTGAGGGAACGCTCACTGTGGACCTGCAACTTACCGCGGAGGCCGATGTCTGGATCGATGGCGGAGAGCTGTACTTTAAGAACTCCGACGGCAGCGACGGCGATACGGTTCTGGGAATCCAGCGCATTGACAGATTGTCGGGCGGCGCGGATCTGCACATTCACATTGGCGACGACTCGGACCCGGTGAACAAGCCGCAACGGCTGACTGTCGGCTACGGTGCAAGCGGGTCCACCGCGGATACCAACGTATTCACGATCGGCGCAGATGGCAATGCGACGCTGCCCTCGGGATCGTTAAGCTTCGGTACGCAGCAGTCGCAGATGCTGAATCTGAACGGGACCGCGTATGGCATCGGCGTGCAGACATCGACGCTCTATCTTCGCTCGGCTTCGGACTTCGCATTTTATGTTGGGGGCAAGTACAGCTCCAGCGAAGATGATCCGGGAAGCGGCGGCAGCCTTTCGCTGAAGATTGACTCCACCGGTGATATGACTTTGAATGGCGCACTGGCAATTGACAATGCCAACGCGAATAATGCTCAGGTCAATCCAGGGCTGACGTTTGGAAATGCCAGTGGCGAGGGCATCGCATCCAAGCGCACCTCAGGTGGGAACCAGTACGGGCTCGACCTCTATACCGACTTTACAGTGCGGATGAGCATTACGCAGGGCGGGAACGTGGGAATTGGCACAACATCGCCGGCATCGGCCCTGGATGTGCTGGGCAACATTGCCACGAATTCAGTTTTTGGGTTTAGCAATGTCCAGCAGACTAACTCGCCATATGGAGTCTACATATCGGCGCCCGCAAGTCAAACGATGGGACTCTTTACTAACAGCGCCCAGCAACTGACCATAAATAGCTCTGGCAACGTCGGCATTGGAAACATAAATCCCCAGGCATCATTGCAGATTGGCAACTTTGGACCATTCATCTTTCCGGGTGGCGGCGGGTCAGCGACCGCCTGGGCTTCCTCGGCAGTTGGCTTCAATCTCTATCGCGGATCGGACAATAACTGGCACACCATTTCGGATGGCGCGAATGGAGGCGGGTGTGTTTTCTACGGCAACACTGGAGGAGAGCTGTTCTTCGCTCAAATACCGAGTGTTGGGGCTGTCAGCCAAAGCCTCACTGACAGTTCCATTTACTCCAACAATATTGTTTTCTCGATCGCCCCTGCCAATAGTGGCGTGGCCACACCGCCCATCGCCACTCTCAACGGCGATCTTCAGGTCAACGGCAATTTATTGGTGACAGGCTGGAAACTCGGTTACGTGGTGGATCGCTTTTACAGCCGGGCAAAGAAGCCTCTTGAGCAGGGGGACCTCGTAGTGGTTCACACTCGTCCGGTCTCTGTCTTCTACGGAACAGGAAATCGCATTCCGCTGGTGGAGGTGGCGCTGGCCAGCAAGGCGGGCGATACGCGCATCTGCGGCGTGGTTGATGAGCCGTCGCTTACGGAAGCACAGACGCCTGGGCTCAACCGCGCGGCGATAGGCAACGGCAACGTGGGGCTGATGGTAACGCTCGGCGCCTACGCATATTGCAAGGTGACCGCGGAGCCAGGGCCGATCGAATCGGGAGATCTGCTGATGGCCAGCGAGACGCCGGGGCATGCGCAGAAAGCCGATCCGCTGTCTGGAATCATTGCCGGAGCCGTAATTGGAAAGGCGCTTGGATCCCTGAAGAAGGGCACGGGGATCATTCCTATCTTTATCTCGCACCAATGAGGAGGAACGCGATGAACGAACGGCTTGTGCAGCTCCGTGCGGAGCTGGAGAAAGGACAGCAACGATTGCTGGCGCTCGACCGTGAGCGGCAGGAGACGCGCGACACGATGCTGCGCATCAGCGGAGCGATTCGGGTGCTGGAGGAGATGCAACAGGAGGAAGCTGCACCTAGAGCCGTGCCCAGAGCGATGCAACCGAGCGCGGCATGAGCGAGGCTTCAAACCAATCGGGCTCGAGCCTGCAGATCGATCGCTGGCGAAACCTGTATTGCGTGCCGAGCGATCTGCCCAGGCCGGAGGAAGTGCAGCACCGCCTGGATCGCCTGGTCGAAGGCGAGGTAGTGCAGAACTGCACGCGCTATCTGGAGCAGTTGCTGGATGACTCGGATCCTTCGATCTGGCTAATTCGTGAGATTGCCCTGGATTTTGCCGTGGATGCGAACGCCTTCGAGGCACAGCGGACAGCGGCAATATGGGCTGATCAGCTTGCGCGCGGGGTGCGCGAGGCAATCGGCCGGGGAGCGAATGGCAGCTCGGTGCTGCGCTTTGCAAACCGCGCCGAATACGTTGCGCAATGGGTGAGCGATGCCGCAGCGGGATGCGCCGGGGAGAAGTGGTACTACGGCGAGTTTCTGTCGCTGAGCGTGCTTCCCGTGAGTGCGGCAATTGCCGAGGCTCTTCTGCGTGAGCAGCAGAGCCCTGCCGAGATTCTGCTCGCGATTCCATCGCATAGCAAGCGTGAAGCAATTCTGGCGGCGCTGACAGAGCGCGACGCCGAGCGAATATGGCGCCGCGCGATGGAAGCTTCGCCGCGTCGCGAGCAGTGGAGCCGGAATTGGGTGAGCAAGCTGTTGGCGATCTGGCGAGGCGCGGTGACGGGCCGGGCCGATCAGCATTATCGCGATGCGCTGCGCCTGCTGGCGGCGGTGAAGAAGGAGTGGGAACGCGAAGATGCGACTGGACTGGAGACGGCGATTGATGCATTGATCGAATTCAGGCAGATGGCCCAATCGTTCCATTCACCCGACGCAATTCGCCGATGGCTGCGAGCGGCAGCTCGCGGCGACAAGGCGTCATGCGAGGCAATTGCAATGGAATACAGCGTGCCGCATCGGGATGCACTCGTCGAGTTTGTCGCGATGGCATCTGACGGCGACTGTGCTTGGGCGGAGTTTGTGGCGCAGACGATTACGGGGCGCGATGGCGTGCCCATCCAAGCAGGTGAATCGTTTCTTACCGAGCTGGGCGGCGTGTTTCTGCTTGGTCCGGCGTTTGAACGAATCCGTCTTCATGATGCAATCGCGGCGGCGGCGGGCAGTTGCGAAGAGCCAAGAAGGGCAGAGTCAGTATTGCGGCACTTGCTGGCAGTTCGCTGCATAGGCCGCGGTCGCGCTTCTATGAGCATCTCGGACCCAGCAATGCGAGCCTTTGCAAACCTGGACTTTGTCCCATCGCTTGCGGAGATGGCTGGGATTCTGCACGCTGCCGATGCGGGTGCGGCGCTGCGCATGCTGCAGGCCGAGCGGCCGGAGGATGAATCGCTCGTACCGGAGGACCTCAGCCAGGAAGAACGCAAATACCTCTCAATCGGCGACGTGTTTCCTGAACTCGCGGCGGACAGCGATGCGGATATTATTTGGTCGCGCATCGCGCTTGCAATTGTTCGTCAGTTTGCGCGCCAGTTGACGGGGTTTGCCCAAAGCTCTCCCGAGTACATCTTCAGAAACTTTCTTGCCGGCACGGGCTCGGTGCGTCGAGCCGCGGATCGGATCGAGGTTCGACTGCCTCAGAGCCCACTCGAAGTCGTCTTGCGAATCTCCGGCGCTTACCGGAGCTACACCTTGCCCTGGCACCCAGGAGTGGAGATATGGCTTCGAGCACCGTCGGATTAGCTACAGCAGAGGAAAGGATTGCAGTTCCATTCGCGAGCAGCCACGAGTATCTGCTTGCGGAGATGGACTGGCTGCGTCTTGTGATGCATCGCGAGGTGCTGCGGTTGAAGGCAGCCAATCTTTTATCGCCAGATCCATTTCGCGGACTATACCTCTCCGACGAACTGGTCGATTCCATCCTGAGCGACTGGAATGCGCAGCGTTGTGGGGCGAGCGAGAACAGCCAGAACGCGAACACCGCTGAACTGAGCGTGCAGATCGAAAAGGCCCGCATGTGGATCGACGCATGTGCAGAGGCCAGCCGGGAGCATGGTCGACCAATGGAAATGGACAGGCTCACGGGCCTTTGCGGTCTCAGCGAGTTCGATCGCAAGGTTCTTGTCGCCGCAATTGCTGTCGATTTGGACCAGCACTTCGAGGAGATGTATGCTTGGGCGCGCAATGATATAACGCGAAAGCGTCCATCGATCGGGTTGATGATCAAGCTCTTCTGTTCCAGCGAAGAAGAGGAGTTCCGTAGCCGCGCGGCCTTTCTCGATGGGGGTGCGCTGGTGCGGAATCGATTGGTCCGCATTGGTGACGGCACGCATGAGAGCGAAGCTGCCTTTCTTGCAAAATCGGTGCGCATCGATGACAGGATCGCGGCCTTCCTGATGGAGCAAGCGGGCATTGACCGGCGCCTGCGGAGTTTTACATCTGTTTCTGTTCCAACGCGTGCTCTGTCGTCATTGCATCTGCCGCCGGACCTCCAAGTGAAGCTTAAAAACCTGGAGCATCTGGATGAACCGGCTGTTTTCTATCTCTGCGGACAGCGCGGCGCTGGCAAGCGTGCCATCGTTGAGGCTCTCTGTTCCGAGCAGCATCGGTCGATGCTGGCGGTGGACCTGGGCCGCATGGCCTATGAAGCCAGTGCGGCGTCGGAGATGCTTGTCCTTATTCATCGCGAAGCGATGCTGCAAGGGGCGGACATCTTCTTTGCGCACGCTGAGGCACTGCTGGAGGATGGCGCTGTGCATCTGCCACTTCGTTCGGCTCTTGAGGCGCTTCGGCCTCTTGCGGGACAGCGCATCTATATCGCCGGAGAGGAGCCGTGGCCGGCGGCGCAAACGGAGCGGGGATCTGCATGGGTCACACTCGATTGCCCGATTCCAGCCTTTGCCGATCGCGTCAAACTTTGGCAGGAGACACTGGCTGGGATGGAATTCCAGGTGGATCCCGATGTGGATGCCGCGTTGCTGGCGAATCGGTTTGCGCTCACGGGCGGCGCCATTCGGGAAGCCTGCGCCGATGCGGCAAGAAGACTGCGATTGAACGGCCAGGTTGGCGAGGGCATCTCGTCAACGGATCTTGAAGCTGCGGCGCGCGCGCAATCGACCGGCGGGTTGAGGCGATTTGCGGAGAAGATTCTGAGCCGGGGCACATGGGAATCGCTTGTTCTCCCTCCGTATGTGGTTCGCCAGCTTCGCGATGTGTGTACAGCGGAGCGGCATAGGCAAACTGTCTATTCGGAGTGGGGCTTCGATCAGAGGCTATCGTCGGGCAAGGGGCTGAACGTTCTTTTCTGCGGGCCGAGTGGAACAGGCAAGACGATGGCGGCCGGAATACTGGCGCAGGAGCTGGGTCTCGATCTTTATCGCATCGATCTTTCGGTTGTTGTAAGCAAGTACATTGGTGAGACGGAGAAGCAGCTGAACCTGATCTTCCGCGAGGCGCGCGCGTCAAATGCCGTGCTGCTCTTCGACGAGGCTGATGCGCTGTTTGGCAAACGTTCCGAGGTGAAAGATGCGCATGACCGATATGCAAACGTCGAGGTGGCGTACCTGCTGCAGAAGATGGAGGAGTATGAGGGCGTGGTGATTCTGGCCACCAATCTGCGCCGCAACATGGACGATGCGTTTACGCGCCGCATGAGCCACATTGTCGAGTTTCCGTTTCCAGACGCGGAGCAGCGCGAGCGGATATGGAGATCGATCTTCCCTTCACATGCGCCGGTTGCCAGTGACGTGGAGTTCGGATTCCTTGCCCGGCAGTTTGAGTTGGCCGGCGGGAACATTCGCAACATTGCCGTGGCCGCGGCGTTTCTGGCGGCGGAGAAGCAGACAAAGATCGGGATGGAGCAATGCATTGTCGCGACAGCGCTGGAGATTCAGAAGACGGGCAAGCTGCCGTCACGCTCCGAGTTTCGAGATTACTACGAGATGATTCGCACGCATATCTGAGATTGACGAAGACGAGCCTGGCATGGAACGCGTTGTTGAAATGCAAAAAAAGCCGGCGGCAAAGCGGCCCTCGTCTCATAGAGAGCGGGCAAGCGAGATTCCTGTGCCGCTGCATCCGATGCTCGAATTGCAGCAGCAAGCGGGCAACCAGGCGATGCAGCAGCTTCTGCGAACGGGCGCCATTCGCGCGAAGCTTGAGGTGAGCCAGCCGGGTGACCCCGAAGAGCAGGAAGCGGACAACGTTGCCGATCGGATCATGCGTTCCCACGCCGGGGCCGGCGCGGTTGCCTCGTCCTGCGGTTGCAGCGAGGATGAGACTTCATGCGGATGTCCCGGCTCGGGCAACGCAAAGGTGTCGCGTTCTGCCAACGCGGGAACCGCACGCGTGCCTTTCACACCGTCGGCGCACGGGGTGTTGAATGCGATGCGCAGCTCCGCGAGCCGTCCGCTCGACGCGCACGCGCGCGCTTTTTTTGAGCCGAAGTTCGGCCGCGACTTCAGCGATATCCGCGTGCATACGGATTCGGCATCGGCAGGCGGTGCAAGGGCGATCGATGCGCACGCATTTACCACTGGCAGCGACATCTTCTTCGCATCCGGTAAGTATGCGCCGGGGACCGACCAGGGGATGCGTCTGCTGGCACACGAGTTGACGCACACGGTGCAACAAGATAGCGGCAACGGCCCAGCGCGAGCGGCCGGGAAGACCGCTGCGGTCGCAATTGGCCAAGCTGGTGACGCAGTTGAGCACGAAGCGCGCCAAGTATCCGCTCGTGCTCAACTGCGTCACCAGCTTGGCCAATTGCGACCGCAGCGGTCTTCCCGGCCGCTCGCGCTGGGCCGACCGCTGCGGTCGCAATTGGCCAAGCTGGTGACGCAGTT
>JBEKZR010000017.1:0-19912 GCA_049509715.1 Occallatibacter sp.
TCGAGGTTGCCGCGATCGACCTCACCCTGGTTGCCGGTGATGCCGATGGCGGTTCTTTGGGCTCCGGGAAGTGGGTGTGCACGGAAACCCAACTGCTCAATGTGCTCGCAGACGGCCTGGATTTCCTCCGGCGTGGCCTGCGCTTTCATGACAACTAACATGACTGGCCCTCAAGCCACCAGTCTAATGTCTGGGACGGAAGAGAGCAATTCCTTCCGCGGGCGCAGGGACCCTCGCGAGCTGGCTTGCTTGCTGTGTGCCGATGACGGCTGGGGTTGAGTCCAACCAGGCAGATTCGTGTTGATCGTATTCGTGGCCCAGCAGCCTGGAATGTTTACTTCCGGTGGTGCCGGCGCCGGATCTGGCGGCGTAGAGCGTGGAGGCCACCACAATACCGATGAGAACCAAGGCAACCAAAAGTTCAAGCATTGTTTTGTCTCCGTGTGCAGTTCCCTTCCGCGACTCTGGAGGAATCAGTACACATCTAGATCATTGGCTGGATTCGAGAAGACTGAAAATACCACTAAGACCTCGTTTGGCGAGAGCGAGTGTTATGGGCCTTCCACTTTGGTGGTATTCGAGGAGGTTTCGAGGCGCAGAAATGGGGGGACAGGCTCGCGATTCTGGCCCGGAGGATGGTCTGTAGGTGTTTGAATCGAAAGACGTTCGTGGAATAAGGGTGGGACTAGCGCTGATTGCGGCTTGCGCGGGCTGCGGCGCGCTTTTGCGCCCGCCATTTGAGGGCCAGCCAGGCTACATAGCCCAGTTGGATGGCCCAGGTGATGGCGTAGGCCGCAACGGTGAACTGGTGGTCGAGAATCGCTCTTTGATCCATTTTTTCCCTCGTCTTGAAATCGATTTTCGCTCTGCAATCAAGTCTTCTAGGTTTCTTCGAGAGCATCCAAAGCTTCCTGGGCGGCGAATTTCTGGTGCTGGCGCTCGACGTGGTAGCGCAGGGCGAGGATGAGCAATCCCCAGGCCAGCCAGGCGAGGACATTCCAGCCAAAAGCGGCCAGCATGGCGGGGTCCTTGATGCCGGAGTCCGGTCCGCCGCCGAAGACGGGGGCAGGATGTTGCGTGCGCCACCAGCGGTTGGACATGTAGACGATGGGCACGTCGAGCGCGCCGAAGATGCCCAGGACGGCGGCCAGCGTCTGCACCTGCGGGCCGGCGGCGAAACGGCGCAGCAGCAGGTAGCTGACGTAGATCAGCCAGAGAACCAGTGTGGTGGTCAACCGCGCGTCCCAGGTCCACCAGATGCCCCAGGCGCGGCGGCCCCAGAGCGGCCCGGTAATGAGGACGACGGTGCAGAAGACGACGCCGACTTCTGCTCCGGCCAGCGCCCAGGCGTCGGAGACCTGCGCCCAGTCCGGCCGCTTGCGGCGGAAGGCCAGGAAGCCGATGCAGCCTGCCAGCGAGATGGCGAAGAACAGGAAGGCGATCATGGCCGAGGGCACGTGGTAGTAGAAGATGCGTTGGACCTCGTGCATGGTCTGTTCGTCCGGGGCGACGTAGATGGCCTGGTAGAAGGCCCATCCGAGCAGCGCGACGGTGACCGCGACGTAGAGACCGATAGCAAGCTTCTTCATGGGGAATCCTGGTGGAACGCTTTCAGTTTACGACGGCGGGGGCGGGGCGGGGTCCATCGGGAGGTGGAGGGCCTATTCGGCGTGGAAGACCACGTCGAATAGCAGCAGGCTGGCGGTGGTGAAGATGATGTCGTAGCCGAGGAGGAGCTTGATCCAGAGCGTGGGGTCGCTGTCGCCGGTGAGGATGGCGGTGGTGGCCCGCACCATGGCCAGGAGAGCCGGAATGAAGATGGGAAAGAGAATAAGCGAAAGCAGCAGCTCCCGGTTGCGGCTGCGGATGGAGAGCGCGGCGAAGAAGATGCCGTTGCCGACCAGGGCCCATGTGCCGAGGGGGAGAACCAGCGCAAGCAGCCACGCCTGGCCCTCGATGTGAAGGTTATAAAAGATGAGAAAAACTGGGGCCAGGATCACCTGGACGACAGTGACGAAGAGGAAGTTCGCTATCACCTTGGCCAGGAAGAGTTCCGCGCCCGGGGTGGGCGCCATGCGCTGGGCATCGAGGACCTGGTGGCGGATCTCTCGCGCCCAGGCCTGATTTAGGGCGCTGACCGAGGCGAACATGGTGGCCACGCAGAGGACGCCGCCGGCGATCTCGCGGGAAAAGTCTCCGTGCGGGTCGAAGGCGATGGAGAAGAGCACGACGACCAGCAGGGAGAAAAAAAGCATGGAGACAAAGACGTCGAGGGAGCGCAACTCGATGCGCAGGTCTTTAACGAGATGGGTCCACAGGGCGCGAGGCATCAGGCGTGGCCCTCCGGGGCGGCGGACCTGGGCTGGTCTTTCGTCAGATCGCCGGTTTGGGCTTCCGTGGCGCGCAGATAGTCGTTGGGGCTGAGGATAAGCTGGGTTCCTCGGGTTCCGGCGGAGACGCTGATCCGGTCGAAGAGGATTGCGGTCTCATCGACGAAGACGGGGAAGGCCTTTTTTGCGCCGAAGACGGTGACGCCGCCGCGGATGTAGCCCGTCAGCGGCTGCACTTCCCTCAGCGAAACCATCTCCGCTTTGCGCAGGCCGGCGGCGCGGGCCAGCTTCTTGAAGTCGAGTTCGGCGTCGCCGGGAATGACGGCGAAGACGTACGCGCCCGCTCCGCCGGTCGACCACCCCAGCGACGAAGACCTGTCGCTGGGGACCCCGGTCGTCAGCAGAGTCTTGAAGACTTGCTCCGGCGGCATCTCGATCTTTTTGGCGACCGTGATGGCGGATAAGTCGTCCGGGTCGACCAAGTACTCGCGCAGTTCGTAGGGAATGCCGAGGGATTCGAGGATGCGTGCGCCGTTGGTCTTCATAGCGTTGGATTTCCTGGTTCACCACCCCAGCGACGAAGACCTGTCGCTGGGGACCCCGGTTCAAACGACGCCACGCGGCCGGCGTGCAACGCGAGCACCCAGTCAGCGATGGGGGCAGCCATCTCGCGCTGATGGGTGGTCAAAATAATCGTCCGGTTGCCCTGGCGGAACCCTGCCAGTAGCTCCACCATCTGGCGGGCGGATTCGATGTCCATGTTAGAGAAAGGCTCGTCGAGCAGGAGCAGCTCGGGGACCGAGAGCAGTACACGAGCCAGCGAAGTGCGCTGCCTCATGCCCTGCGAATACTGGCCGATGACGCGGTTCAAATCGGGGTCCAGGCCAACCTGGCGCAGAGCTTCTGCGGGTTTGAGGCAGGCGCGGCCCCCTCGTTGCCGATCCGGGTAGAGACTGGAAAAGTAACGCAGATTCTCCTCGGCAGTCAGCTCGTCGTAGAGCATGGAGGCGTGGCTCATGTAGCCGATGCGGGCGCGGGCCTCGTTGGGCTCTAACTCGCCGAAAACTTTGACCGTGCCGAAGCTGGGTCGAAGGAGTCCGGCGAGAATGCGGAGCAAAGTTGATTTGCCCGCGCCGTTCTCGCCGATCACGACGTAGCAGTGTCCGGCCTCGAAGTCCACTGAAACCTGGCGCAGTGCGGCGAAGGAGCCGAAGAGTTTGGAGACGCCGTCAAGGCGGGCGCAGAAGGGAGAAGTGGCGGCCTCGGACGAGTGTGCGGTCATGCGATCAGTTTGCGGCAGTTTGGGTGGCGGCAGTGTTGGATGCGTGAGGAGCAGGTGCCTGGGCGGCGGCGCGAGGGCTCGCAGCGGGTTGTGTCGCACCGGGCTGCGTTGAACCGGGCTGGGCCGGAGCGTACTTGCTGGCGCACTTTGCCTGCAGCACGTTGGCGTGGAAGACGCCGTCGCGTCCATAGGAACCTTCCGCCAGGGCCTGGGAGTCGTCCTTGAAGGTGTCCGGAGGCGGCTCGGAGCCTTTGTAGCTGACCTTGAGAAGACGCCCTGAGGCAGCTTTCGGCGAGTGGCTCTCGAACTCGTTCAAAACGAATTCCACATGCGGGCCGTTGTGCTCGATGGAGCCGGGGACGACGAAACCCTCCACGCGCAACTGGCTGTGGTAGGCTTTGTCGCCCATGCCGCTCAGTTCGGCGATGGTGACGTAGTAACTCTTGTTGGCGCTGTAGCCGGAGAAGGCAAGCCAGCCGATGGTGCCGACGATCACGGCAGCCGCAATCCCGATCCGTAAGGTGTTGGGGGAAGTGTTCATAGTCAATCTCTAACGATACGAGCCTGACAGGGCGTGGTCAACCATCCAGGGATGAGGACGGATGGAATAGAGCCGGTGTGAACACGACTTGATCCGACGCTGCCGTGTGAGTAGCGCCGGCTTATTGCACGGAGTCCAGGGTGCGAGCGGCGCGGTCGAGCGCCTGGGTCAGCACCGTCAACTGCTGCGCCGCCCGTCCCTGATCTTTGGCGTCGATGGCCTCATTGACGCCGGGAATGACCACGGCGGCGTAGCCGGTGAACTCGCCGGGTGCGTAGATGGTGTGCCGGTACCAGGGGCGATTGGGCAGGCCGGCTTCGGAGATGAGTGCGGTCTCAGTCTGGCGCAGGGCGAGATTGAGTTTGGCCAGGTCGCCGGAGGGGGCGAGTTGGAAGGTATGCGCCTTCTGCGCCGCGGCGATGAGACGGGCCGCGGCAGCTTGAGCGGGTGCAAAGTCGAGCGTGTCGAGATGTGCATCCGCGGCCTTGCGTTTGGCCGCATCAATGTAGGCGGAGATTTCGCGGGCATAGGTGACGTAATCGTAGGGCAGCACGTCGGCATCAGCCATGCGCAGGGCTTCGAGGCCGAAGACGCGGGCCATCTCCTGGAGATAGACAAAGTGGGGGTCGGCGTTTTGGATGTACCAGGCGAAGTTGTCGAAGACCGAGTGATAGACGCCATAGGGACCGCCGGAGTCGATGTCAGTGGAGGGCACGCCCACATGCTGCAGGAAGGGCGTGAAGTCGGAACCGGAGCCCAGGTCGCCCATAGGCGCCTCTCCAACGGGGTCGGGCGGGGCGTTGGATCTGCGGTGCTCATTGCCTTCCGGACGGGCGTTTTTCCACTGATCGTAGACCGTCGCCCCGAGGGGACTGGGAACGGCGCGGGTGAGTTCGCGGAGGAACTGTTTGAGCGAAGGGACGGCGGCGGCGGAGAAATCCGGGCCGGAGACGCCTACGTCCATATTGAAGTAGGCGACGGCGCGTTCCAGGGCTTTGGCATGCTGCTCAACCCACTCGGTTGACCCGATGAGGCCTTCTTCTTCGGCATCCCAATTGCAGAAGACGATGGTCCGTTTTGGGCGCCAGCCCTGTTTGAGCAGCGCGCCGATGCCGTGGACGGCTTCCAGCATCGCTGCGGTGCCGCTGGAGGGATCGACCGCGCCATACACCCAGGCATCGCGGTGATTGCCGGCGACAACCCAGTCGTCGGGGTACTCCGAACCTTTGATCGTGCCCATCACGTCCCAGATGATGCGCCGCTGATAATCCTGCTGTGAGACCAGGTGGACCTTCACGCCGCCCTGTCCCCCAACCGCTCCCAGGTGATAGCGGAAGGGCAGCGCGCCCTGCCAGCCTTGCGGCACGCCCGGCCCCTTGAGGGCTTGCAGGATGGGCGCGGCGTCGTGATAGCTGAGGGGGATGGAGATGATGTGGGGCTGGTTGCCGTAGGCTGAGCCGCGGGCGGAGTCGGGCAGGTCCAGCGTGGAGGCGACGCCGGGGGTCTCGGGGTCGCCGGGATACTTGAAGATATAATGCACCGACCCGCGCTGGACGCCGGTTTCAGGCCGCCAGGGACCCATGGGATAAGCGTCGCCCTTGTAATAACCATCGTCCTGCGGGTCGGAGTAAATGAGCACTGCGGCGGCGCCGCGCTGTTCGGCGATGTAGACCTTGACGCCGCGGAAGTTGGCGCCGTAGCGGACCAGGACGATCTTGCCGTGCAGGTCGATGTGCTGGGCGGCAAGCTGATCGAAGTCTTCCAGGCGGCCGTAGTTGGCGTAGACCGCCTCGCCGGTCACATCTCCAGACCCCGATGATCCGTTGAAGGGCATCACCACGCGGGGATCGTCCTGGTAGGGATCGCCTTCGACGTGCTCGCGGGTGGGGCCGGTCATCAGCGGCTGGCCGGCGGCGTCCCAGGCCTCCACGCGGACCACCTTGGGCTGGTTCATCAGCACGCGGTAGGGAACGATCTCGGTATCGAGGCCGGCAGCGCGAAATTTCTGCGCGACATATTCGGCGGTTTTGCGGTCTTCCCGCGTGGAGGCCAGGTGGGGCTCGGCGGTAAGGATCTTCAGTTCCTGGCCGGCCAGTTTGGCGTCAGGCACGGCGAGGAATTTTTCCTCGATTTTGGCCTGCTCGGTGAAGTCGTTGTAACCGAAAACGGCTGGCGTTGCGGGCTGTCCGGGGGATTGGGCCGGCAGCGGCCTGGGAACGAAGGCCAGGGAAACGAGCGCCAGAAAAAGCAGGGAGGCAAGCGGCTTGCGCTGATTCATGAATGGGGTCCTCTGAAGATCGATGTGTGTTCCTTCCGCCATTCCCTATGCTACCGGCTGAGTGCAGTGAGCGCATCGGCGGGCGGCCAGAGGAATCTCGCTAAGGCACTCGGGGCAGGTCTTCATGGAGGACGGGGCGTCCGGCGCGGGCTTCTTGAGCCGGGCCAGCATGTGGTTCAGGGGCAAGACCGCCCCAAAATAGACCACGCTTGCCACAATCAGGAACGAGATCGCGGCATTAAGGAAGTTGCCGATCAGGATGGGGGTGCCATTCACCTTCACCACCACGCCGCTGAAGTCCGGCTTGCCCGCGACGGCGGCGATGAACTGTGTCAGCACGTCTTTCACGAGGGAGTTGACAATGGCGTTGAAGGCCGCGCCGATGATGACAGCGACGGCCAGGTCCGCAACGTTTCCACGCAGAATGAAATCTCGAAAGCCTTTCAGCATATCTTCCTCCAAGGTCTTGCATGATGAGATGGATACTCTCTCGATCGCGGGGAGCGCGATCGCGCGATTGGCCTCATCCTACACGGGAGCGGCGAGTTCGGTGTACTCGGAAAATGTACTCCGCTGAGAGCTTGCGACTCGTGCGGCCAGGAACGGACTACATTCTGGACGCTCAGGGATAGAGCCAGAGGATGATCATCAGCGCCAGGATCATCAGTTCCGAGTAGAGCAGGATGAGGACGCCGGCGTGGTAGAGGCTCCATTTGCGGCCCAGGCAGCGGGCTGTTTCAACCATGCCCCACGCGGCAGCCAGCGCGGGAAGAATCTGCCAGGGCGATCCGTGGAGCGCGTCGATGTCGGGAAATCCGGCCAGGCACAGCCCGGCCGATAACGCGCCGAGCGCCAGTGCAACGCCGCGGACCAGCGACCGCTGCCGCAGCCTCAGGATGGAAGGACGGGGAAGCACCACGATTATCACTCTAGACGGTTGGGCAACTGTGGATGGTTGGGCCTACCTTGCCGCCAACTCCATCTCTTTGAGCGACTCGGCATACGGCGCGCGCAGCACGCCGCGTTCGGTGACGATGGCGGTGACGTATTTAGCCGGGGTTACATCGAATGCCGGGTTGCAGATGCCCACGCCATTGGGCGTGAGCTGCTTGCCGCCGTGGTGTGTAACTTCAACGGGTGAGCGTTCCTCGATGGGAATAGCTTCGCCGGTGGGAGTTGCCAGGTCGATGGTGGACCAGGGAGCTGCGACGTAGAACGGGATGCCGTGCTCATGCGCCAGAATCGCGACGTTGTAGGTGCCGATCTTGTTGGCAACGTCGCCGTTCGCCGCGATGCGGTCCGCGCCGACGACCACGGCCTGGATACGCCCCTGCCGCATGAGGCTGGCGGCCATGCTGTCGCAGATCACGGTCGTTGGAATCCCGTCGGCCATCAGTTCCCAGGCGGTCAGGCGCGCGCCTTGCAGAAAGGGCCGGGTTTCGTCGGCGTAGACGTGGATGCGCTTGCCCTGCTCGACCGCCGACCGTATCACACCGAGAGCGGTTCCGTAGCCGCAGGTGGCCAGCGCCCCGGCGTTGCAGTGGGTCAAAACGCCGCCTTCCTGCGCCAGCAGCGCCGCGCCGAATGCGCCCATGGTCTTGCAGGCCGCGATGTCTTCCTCGTACATCGCGTGCGCTTCGGCCAGGAGCTTTTGCTTGATCTTGGCCAAAGGTGCGCCCGACCCGGCCAGGGCCGCGAAAAGCCGCTTCATGCGGTCGATGGCCCAGAATAAATTCACCGCAGTGGGCCGTGTTGCGGCGAGGCGGGCGCAGATACGGTCGAACTCCGGCGCGAATTCCTGGGGCGTGAGGGAGGAGGTGTGCTGCGCGCCGAGGGCGATGCCGTAGGCGGCGGATACGCCGATGGCCGGCGCGCCACGGACGACCATGGTTTCGATGGCCCCGGCTACCTGTTCATAGGTGGCGGCGAGCATGTAGCTCTCCTCGAGGGGGAGCTTGGTCTGATCGATGAAGCGGACACCTTCCGGGGTCCAGGCCAGGGTAGGGATCATGCATTTCCAGTGTAAACTGCCGGGGATTTCGGACGAGTGGGCCGTGCGCGGCTGAAAACCTTTCCAACTTCCTCTGGACGTACCTCCGCCAACATGCGTAGAGTTGTGTCGGCGCATTTTTTGCGCGGCTCTCCGATTCCTGTGTTCTTGCTGGCGGCCTGGTCCGCGTGGATGACGGTCAAGGGCAAACGGCGATTGGGAAGCAGCGAAGATCAGGTTATTTTTTTGAAGGAAGCGGAGGAGGACTTTAATGGCTACGCGATCCACACCACCGGCGGCGCAAAGCGCGCCGAGCTACATTGGCCCGTTTATCACGGTCACCGCGCTCTTCGGCATCTTCGGGTTTCTTACCAGCCTGAACAACCAGTTGGTGCACAAGCTTGAGGACATCTTCAGACTGAATCACTTCTCGGGCATGTTGGCCACATCGGCATGGTTCTTTGCTTACCTGGTCTTCTCGGTTCCCAGCGCCAGGCTGATTGAGAAGGTGGGCTACAAGCGCACCATGGTGATTTCGCTCTTCATCATGGTTGCGGGAGCGCTGTTGTTCATCCCCGCGGCCAGCCTGGTGAGCTTTCCCATGACGCTAACAGCGATCTTTGTGCTGGCGACGGGGGTTACCGCGTTGCAGACCTCGGCCAACCCCTATGTCTCGATTCTTGGGCCGGAGTCAAGCGCCCCGGCGCGCCTGAACCTGGCGCAGGCCTTCAACTCTCTCGGTTCGGCTGTTGCCCCGTGGGTTGCGGCCCACTTCATCCTCTCCGATACCAGCAAAGTCTCCGATGCCGCCAGCCAGGCGCATATGCTGCAAGGGCCTTACATCGCCATTGCCGCCGCGCTGTTGCTGCTGGGCTTTGCGGTCATGCTGATGAACCTGCCCGCCATCGAGACCACTCGCGCCTTCCGTCCCGGCGCCCCCGGTGACCCCTTGCTGGCCCGCAGCATCTGGAGCTACTCGCACACGGTGCTGGGCATGGTGGGCATCTTCTTCTATGTAGGCGTCGAGATCGCCCTCGCCGCCATCGCCATCCGGTTCTTCCAGGAGCAGGGCATTAGTAGCCTTGAGACGGCTGGACTCCTGGTGACGCTTTACTACCTCGGCATCATGGCCGGCCGCTTCATGGGCAGCGCACTGATGAGCGTGATCAGAGCCGAAAAGATGTTGGTCGGCCTGGGCATCTTAGGCGTGGCGCTGATGTTGGTTGCCATGTTCACCACCGGCCCGGTCGCCATCTGGAGCCTGGTGCTGTGCGGCGTGGCCAACTCCATCATGTATCCCACCATCTTTACCCTGGGCATCGCCGAACTGGGGCCGATGACCAGCAAAGGCTCGGGCGTCATCACCATCGGCAACGTGGGCGGAGCGGTGATCCCTCCTCTCTTCGGATGGATCTCCGAAATGATCGGGAAGCACTATGCCATCGCCCACAATATGCAATACGTCATTGGTGGACCGGCCGACAAGGTTGGAATTCAGTACGCCTTCCTGCTGCCCATCGTCTGTTACCTCTTCGTGGCCTACTACGGCCTGTCGGGGTACAAGCCCCAGCGCGCGGTCAAGGCATAGGCGGGGATTTTCTGCTGGTTTTCAGGGCCCTCCGGTTTGCGCCGGAGGGCTCTGGCGTTTCTGGCGAGCACTTCAGAAAACTTCCCGGACAGGCTCATTTCCGGCGCGCTTCTGGACTTGCCTCCGCGGCCCTGCGTACAGTGGTCTCAATACCTTAACGATTCCAAGGAGCCGTTCGTGCCCAACCTCGCCGCCGTCGATTGGCTGATCATGCTGCTCTACTTCGTCTTTGTGTTGGGCATCGGCTATGCCCTCAAGCGGCACATGAAGACGAGCATGGACTTCCTTCAGGCCGGACGCGCGCTGCCGGCCTGGATCTGCGGGCTGGCATTCATGGGCGCCGGCCTGGGCGGGCAAGAAGTAATCGGGATGGGCGCCTCGGGGGCCAGGTACGGCCTGGAGACGGCGCATTTCTTCGGCATCGGCGCCATTCCGGCGATGGTTTTTGTAGGCCTCTTTATGATGCCGCTCTATTACGGGTCGAAGGCGCGCTCGGTGCCGGAGTTTCTGCGCCTGCGGTTCGATGAGAAGACGCGCGCGCTGAACGCCTGCACGTTTGCGGCGATGACGGTCGTCAGCTCGGGGATTTCGATGTACATGATGGCGCGGCTGATGCAGGCGCTGCATCTCTTCGACGGGTTTTTTCGCGAGCAGGGCTGGGCGCCGGAGGGGATTTTTACCTTCTCGATTTTGCTTTCGGCCGCGATTGTGCTGGCCTATATCCTGCTGGGCGGGCTCGCCAGCGCCATCTATAACCATGTGCTTCAGTTCTTCCTGGTGGTTGCGGGGTTGTTGCCGATGGTGCTTTTGGGGCTGCGCAATATCGGCGGATGGAGCGGGCTGAAAGCTTCGGTTCCGATGCAGTATATGCACGCGTGGAAGGGCCTGACCCACGTCGGCGCCAACCCCATGGGGATTGAGGGCATCGGCCTGGGGCTGGGGCTGGGCTTCGTGCTCGGAGCCGGTTATTGGTGCACCGACTTCCGGGTGATCCAGACGGCGATGGCGTCGAAAAATATCGATTCGGCGCGGCGCGTACCGCTGATTGCCGCCGTTCCCATGATGCTGTTTCCATTCCTGGTGATATTGCCGGGGCTGCTGGCCATTGGGCTGCCTACGCCGCGCACGACGACCGTTATCCGCGTGGAGAACGGGGCCATCATTCGCGAGACGACCGTGGTTTCGCCGCAGGTAGAGCAGGGCCGCGGGCTGGTTCCGGCCAGGACCGACCCTGCGACCGGGAAGCCGATGCTCGACGCCACTGGCCAGCCATTGCTGGACTACGATATGGCCACGCCCAACATGCTGCTGCACTTTTTGCCCACCGGCCTTCTAGGGCTGGGGTTGACGGCGCTGCTGGCCACCCTGATGAGCGGCATGGCCGCCAATGCGACGGCTTTCAACACGGTGTTTACGTACGATCTTTACCAGTCGTACATTCACAAGGGCGCGAGCGACTGGCATTATCTGGCGGTGGGCCGATGGGCCACGGTGGGCGGCATTCTGCTGTCCATCGGAACGGCGTATGCGGCCACTCACTTCAACAACATCATGGACACGCTGCTGCTGGTGTTCAGCTTTGTGAATGCGCCGCTGTTCGCCACGTTTCTGCTGGGCATGTTCTGGAAGCGGGCCACGGGGCACGGCGCGTTTTCCGGGATGATTGCGGGCGCCGCGGCGGCCATGCTGCACCACGGGCTGACGCTGCCCATCGAGGCCCTGCCCGGCATTCATGGCGGATGGCTCGCGGTGCTGCGCCACTATCCCAGCGACATGGCGCAGAACTTCTGGACGGCGATCTTTGCCTTCAGCGCCAACTTCCTTGTGATGGTGTTGGTGAGTTACTGCACCAGGGCCAGGCCGGAGGCGGAACTGGTGGGGCTGGTTCATTCCCTGACGCCCAAGCCGGAGCGCGCGCGCGTCGCGTGGTGGAAGCGGCCCGAGGCGCTGGCGGTGGCCGTTCTGCTGGGCGCGATTGCATTGAACATTCTCTTTTACTGAGGGTTTTTCTGGCCGGGAAAGCGGCAGGATAGGGGAGAGCGATGAGTCTCGATTTGCGCATTCCGATGGGATTGATGTTCTCGCTGATCGGCATGATCCTCAGCGCGTTCGGACTGGCCACCAGGGACAACCAGGCTCTCTATGCCCGGAGCCTGGGCATCAACGCGAATCTCTGGTGGGGACTGGTGCTGCTGGTCTTCGGGCTGACGATGCTGCTGCTGGGCCAGCGCGGGCAGAGGCGGATTGAGAAGGAACGCCAGTTGCCGCCGGCAAAAGGGGATGCGCGGCGGAAACACTGAAGTCTGATCCTTGCGTGGCCGCGTTTGAGACGTTTTTAACGCGCCGCCCGGTACACTTAGAGAGAGATGGCGCGCAGAACGATCGAACATTACGAGATTCTCCGCCGGCTGGGCGCCGGGGGCAGCGGCGTGGTCTACCTGGCCAACGACACGCTCCTTCAGCGTCCGGTGGTGCTGAAGATCCTGCGCACCGGGCTGCTTTCCGCTGAGCAGATGCGCTCGACCGTGCTGCGCGAGGCGCGGCTGGCCTCGGCCATCGAGCACCCCAACGTCTGCGCCATCTATGAAGTGGGCGAGAGCGGCGACGAGGCCTACATCGTGATGCAGTACGTGCCCGGCGAAAACCTTGACAAGCTGATTGCGCGCGGGCCGGCCAGCCTGCAACTGGTGCTTTCGGTGGGTATCCAGATTGCCGACGGTCTGCAGGCCGCGCACACGCTGGGCATCTTCCATCGCGACCTGAAACCGATGAACGTGATGCTGACCGACGGCGGCCTGGTGAAGATTCTGGACTTCGGCCTGGCGCGGCGGCTGCGCCCCGAGGACGCCAGCTTCGATCCCTCCAAGCCGGCGCTGGCCAGGGATGCGTCCATAGCGGCCACCTACACCGCGCGCGGCGGGACCATACGCTACATGGCGCCGGAGCAGTTTGTCACCGGGCAGTCGAGCGTGCAGTCCGACGTGTGGGCGCTGGGCGTGATCCTTTACCAACTGGCGAGCGGCCGCCATCCGTTTTGCCGTCCCGAGACCGAGGACTTCCAGGTCATCCACGCCATCCAGTACGACAATCCGGAAGATCTGAGCGAAATCGTTCCGGAAATCTCCGCGGAGCTGAAGAGCGTCATCTCAACCTGCCTGGAAAAGATTCCAGGGTCCCGTTACGCCTCGGCCGCCGAGGTGCGCGAGGCCCTGAAGACGATCATGAAGGCGCTGCGGATTGAGACCGGGATTATTCCCGGCGATGCGGCGGCCAACCTGCCCACGACCAGCGCTGAGGCGCAAAAGCAGAATACGGGATTTCTGTCGATGCTGGCGGAGCGGTTCCGCGAATCGGCCAGCAACCGGACGCCGCAAAACTCCCTGGTGGTGCTGCCGTTCAGCAATCTGGGCGCAACCGAAGTGGCTCCACTGTATGGGTTTGCGCTGGCCGATGCGATTGCCGCGCGGCTGGCGCGCATTCCGGCCCTGGTTGTCCGGCCGTCGAGCACGCTCATGCGGCTGCCGATTGCGCAGATGGACCCCCTATCAGTTGGGCAAAAGCTGCTGGTTTCGTTTGTGCTGGCGGGCAACTTTCTGCGCTCGGAAAATGGATTCGATCTGAACTGGCAACTGCTGGACGTGGCTTCGCAGAGCGTGCGGTCGGGCGGCGCAATCCGCGTCGCTTCGCTGGATTTGATTGCGGTGCAGACGGAGATTTCGAACGAGGTTTTTGCCGCGCTGCACGGCCTGAGCGCCGCCGACAGGATCGAGGTTGCCCAGATCGACGCGCCACGGCCCGGAACCGGATCTGGCCCCAGGGACGCCTCGCTGCCCGGGCCGGTCAGCGAAGAGTATCTGCAGGCGCGCGCGCTGCTCAGTTCGTTCATGGTGCGCACCGGCTCGCGCGCGGACCTTGACCGCGCACATGCGCTGTTTACCAACGTGACCGCGACCGATCCGGAGTTTGCCGCGGGGTGGTGCGGGCTGGGCATCGCCGAGCTGCAATATGTGCGCCATGGGTTTGGCGGGCAGATTCACGTGATGCACGCGCGGCGCGATTTCGACGAGGCGCTGAAACTGGACCCCGCTTCGACCGAGGCCAATCTTTACCGCATTTATATGCTTCTTTCGCGCGGCGAGAAGGAATCGGCGCGGCACGGCATCGCCAACCTGCTCTCTGGAGCCGCCAACGACTGGAATGTGCACATGGTGGCGGGCATGGCGCTGCGCGGCGACGGCATGTACGAGGAGGCGCTCACTGAGTTCAACCGCTCCCTCAAGCTGAATCCCGCCAATGCGCCCATCCTCTACAACCACCGCGCCCGCGTCTATCACTATCAAAATCAGATCGAGCTGGCCGGCGACGAGTTGGAGAAAGGCCTGGCGCTGGAGCCGCGCCACCCGCTATTGCGGACCTCGGCCGGCTACCAACAAATGCGGCTGGGCAACCTGAGCGCGGCGATTGAGATTCTTGAGGGCGTGGTCCGCGACGACGATTCGCTGCGCATCGCCGTGCCCACGCTGGCGCTTTGCTATGTGCAGGCGGGTGAGCGGACGCGGGCTGCCGCGCTCTTGAAGGACGACACCCTGGCCGCGGCCGAGGCTGATAGCGAAATGGCTTACCGGCTGGCCACTTACTTTGCCGTAGAAGGCGACTCCAGCGAGGCGCTGCACTGGCTGCGGCGGGCGATCTATCTGGGCAACGAAAACTATCCCTGGTTCCAGAAGAACCCGGCGTGGAACAATCTGCGCGCCAACGCGGATTTCGAGCGCATCCTCGAGGATTTGAAGAAGGGTTTCCGCAAGAATCAGAAGACCTGGAAGCGGCTGTTGGAGCAGGTGCCGCCGGACGGTGAGTAGGGTCTCCTCAGAGCGGTGAGGCTCTCTGTTTTTCCGCCTTTACGACCTGCGAAGAACGATATAAATTGGAGGGGATTAGTGCTGGAAATGGGAGATTCAGCCTTGGTTCTGAAGTTATGGTCAGGCCTTCGGCTTGCACGCCGACTTGCGGGACTCGGCTTAGCGTGCCTGGTGCTGGCAGGTTGTGGAGGAAGCAATAAAAGCAATCCGCAGATCGACTGGGTAACTCCTGCGCCGATTACTTATGGCACGGCGCTGAGCGTTACACAATTGAATGCAACCGCAAGCGTTCCCGGCGCGTTCGCATACAGCCCATCCCTGGGCGCCGTGCTTTCAGCCGGTTCCCAGACGCTTTCAGTCGTCTTTACCCCGACCGACACCATGGACTATGCCACCGTCACCGCCAGCGTGACGCTGATCGTCGATCAAGTTCCCACCTCGGTGAGTTGGACTGCCCCTGCCGCGATTACCTACGGCACCCCGCTGAGCGCGACGCAACTGAACGCAACCGCCAGCGTTCCCGGCTCGTTCACATACAGCCCATCTCTGGGCGCCGTGCTCTCCGCCGGCTCTCAAACGCTTTCGGTCATCTTCACCCCGACCGACCCAAACTATGCCACCGCTACCGCCAGCGTGACGCTGACCGTCAATCAAGTGGTTCCGGTGGTGAGTTGGAACGCCCCTTCCGCCATTCCTTACAGCACTGCGCTGAGCGCTACGCAATTGAATGCAACCGCCAGCGTCCCCGGCGCCTTCGCCTACAAACCATCCCTGGGCGCCGTGCTCTCCCTCGGCTCTCATACGCTTTCGGTCACCTTCACCCCAACCGACGCCACGGACTACACCACCGCCACCGCCGGCGTGACGCTCACTGTAAGTCAGGCGACGCCGCAGATTACATGGGCGCCCACCGCTCTGATCGCTGTCGGTGCGCCCCTGGGTCCGGGCCAACTCGATGCAACGGCCACGGCGCCGGGCGGAACAACGGAACTGGCCGGGAGTTTCCTCTACTCACCGGGAACCGGGACCATCTTCAACTCGCCCGGACCGCAGACGCTGTCTGTTACGTTTACGCCCGCGGACACGGTGGACTACACCACGGCCGGGGCTAGCCTCAGCATGACTGCGTCTTCTTTCGGCGTAGTAGCCTGGGGCGATTCGCTTACCATAGGAGGCGAGGGCAATTTTGACAAAGGACGATACCCCAGCGAACTCCAGAATCTGATTACTTTGCCCGTTGTTAACCAGGGCGTTGGCGGGAATTCCTCCACGCAGATCGGTGTGCGCGAAGGTGGGGTTCCAACCTATGCGACTGTCGCCGGCGGGATTATTCCGGACTCAGGCGGCATCACCGTGACTTTCCCCACAGGGTATGAGCCGGTTACGAACGCTGGGCCAACCGCAGGAGTCTCCGGCACCATCCTGGGAGTCCATGGGCTGGTTACGTATGACTCGACGGACTCTATTTATACATTCACACGCACAGCGCCCGGGATCCCGGTAAGTGCGCCCGGGGGGCCGCAGTTTGTCGTCGATACTCCCTATGCCGGCTACCTTCCCGTCTTTTGGGAGGGCCGGAACAATTTCACAGCAACAACACAGATTCTATCCGATTTAGCCGGCCAGGTTGCCACCGTTTCCCCCGGGCAGAACTACCTGGTTCTGTCCATCATGCCTGAAAACAGGCAGAGCGAATGGCCCGGCGGCGGATTTGATTACGAGTGGCTCACCTCCTTCAACAATCAACTGGGGACCATCTACGGGTCGCACTATCTGGACATCGGGAAGATACTGGTGGGCAGTTACGACCCATCAACAGATAATAGCGCTGTGGATGCCTCCGATTACAGCCACGACGAACCGCCGACGTCACTGCGCGCAATCTCTGCGTACACAACGCTCGCGAACTCGATCGGCCCTGCCGATACCAGCATCACCGTCCAATCCGCGAACGCCATAGCCATCGGGGATATGCTTACCATCGACACCGGGGCAAATGCCGAAAATGTCTCGGTCACCGCGATTTCCGGCAACGCCCTGACCGTGGTGCGCAACTTCGGCGGAGTCGATACATCACACGCCGCCGGCGCACCAGTGACCGCAAGTGACATTGATCACCTGAACGCACAAGGCTGCCAGATTGTGGCCGACGCAGTGGCGCAATATTTATCTGCGTATGAGATCTCGCAGCAATAACGAGCAGTTGCGCCACGGCGGGTTGAGGTTCTTGATCCGGCCCGAAAGCATGACCGCTTCGTGCCCCGTCCTTTCCGCGTTTTTTGTGCGGAAAAGATGGGTTGCCATGGCGCATTCGTCAAGGGCGAATGAATAGTGGTTCCCAACCAGCCGAAGCCGGGGCGCCTGCATTTGTTTGGAATACAAAATCGGTTCGATGTCGCCCCTATCCCGAACTGCATGAAGGGTCCGGCTCTGTTGTTCCTTTTGCAGTTTATTGAAAGAACCTCTGATGAACTCCCCAATCCGCATGCAGAGCTCTAGCCACAATATCTTGCTGGAAAGAATTCATCGTATTTCTCCGTTCTGCGCCTTCATATCACATCAGGCGTTCATGGCAGGGGAGTTGGCGGCAATCGCCGCTGAAGCATCTTGGAGCGCGGCCGCAAGCCGGTTGGCCGTTCGCATACACTGTAAGGTTATGCGGCATCTTGCTCAAGCTGTTCCAGCCGCATTGGGGAAGAGACATATGAGGATGACCGGGGCTTTGGCCCTTGTTCTTTTTACGGCAGTTGCGGCAGCAGCTGGAGCGCAGGCGCGCTTTGACGCGGAGGCGGTGCGGACGAACAATCGCGGCGTGGCGCAGATGGGCCAGCAGTTTACCGAGCGCGCGGCGGACTCGTTTGCCGAGGCGTTCAAGAAAGATCCCAAGTTTGCGCAGGCGGCCATCAACGAGGGCATTGCGCTGCTGACGCTGCAAAAGCTGGACGAGGCAAAGAAGTGGCTCCAGCAGGCCATCGCTCTCGATCCGGACAATGCCCAAGCCTGGTACAACCTGGGCCTTGCGCAACATGCAAACAACGAGCTGGAGCCGGCGCTCAAAAGCTTCCAGGAGGCGGCGAAGATCGATTCCAGGGATGCGGATTCCTTTTATTTCGCGGGCGTCTGCTACCAGGAGATGAAGGAGTTCGACAAGGCAATCGCGATCTTCAAGAAGGCGTTGGAGATCGACCCGCTGCACGCGTCCTCGGAGTTTGCCATGGCGCGGGCGTTGCAGCGCTCCGGTCATGTGGAGGATGCAAAGACGCACTTCAAGCGCTTTCAGCATTTGACCAGCGCTAAGATTGGGGCGCCGATCGGGTTGTCCTACGGCGAGCAGGGGCATTATTCGACGGTGACACCGGTGGAGGAGCCGGAGACAGGCAAGCGCGCCATGATTCCGGTGCGGCTGGTGGCGCAGCCAATGCTTTCCCAGGTCTCTCCGCCGCGGCGGACGAAACCTGGGGCGCCCGGAGAGAAATGGACCACGACCGGCGGCGCTTGCATGATGGACGTGACGGGCTCCGGAGCCATGGACCTGGTGCTAATGCAGACGGGCGCGCAGGCCATTCGCGTGCTGCACAACAAGGGCGATGGCAGCTTCGAGGACTGGGACGCGGCTGCGGCGGGACTGAAAGCATCGGGGCGCACTGTTGCCTGCGCGGTGGGCGATTACGATGGCGACGGATTGAACGACCTGGCCGTTGCATTGGATGATGCGGTGCTGCTGTTCCGCAACCTGGGCCACGGAAAATTCCAGGACGTGACCGCGGAGGCCGGTCTTGCGCCGCGCAATCATCCCTCCGGCATTACGTTTGTGGATTATGACCACGACAGCAATCTAGATTTGCTCTTGACTGGATCGCCAATCAAGCCGGGTGATGAGTCAAATGTGCTTTGGCGCAACAACGGCAACAAGACGTTTACCGAGTGGACCGAGCCCACGGGATTAGGCGGAAGCGGCAAGACGGCTTCTGTCATTCTTACGGATTTCAACAACGATAAAGCTGTAGACCTGGCGGTGACCGGCGATGGACCGGCGCCGCTGATTTATGTGAATCCGCGCGAAGGGAAGTACCCGACACAGCCGCTATATGAAGACGTGAAGTTGCCGCCCACCGTGGGCATTGCCGTGCTGGACTTCAACAAAGACGGCTGGATGGACATCGCAGTCACCCACGACGGCGCGCCGGGATTGACGCTATGGCGGAATGTGGAAGGTCCGAACCATGTTGGGCGGCGCTTTGAGCGCGTAGAATTGCCGCTGCATGGAGCGCTGCGCGGATGGGGCCTGACGCCCATCGATATCGACAACGACGGATGGATCGATTTGGCGGCCATTGTGGAAACCAAGGCGGGGCCGCAGGTGCGCGTCTTTCGCAACCGCGGCGATGGCAGCTTTGAGGATGTGAGCCACGCGCTGGGGCTGGACAGCGTGAAGCTGACCGCGCCGCGCGGGCTGATTGCCGCCGATGTGGCCGGCGACGGCGCGGCGGATTTGATTGTGACGCAGTTGAACGCGCCGCCGGTGCTGCTGCGCAATGTCGGCGCCAACAAGAACCATTTTGTGCGCCTCGATTTGACGGGGTTTGCGGACAACAAGACGGCGCTGGGCGTGAAAGTGGAGGTGTTTGCAAACCGGCTCTGGCAGAAGTGGGAGCTGGCTGGCGCCTCAGGCTACCAGACGCAGGCGCCGCCGCAGATTCTGGTTGGGCTGGGCGATGCGGAGGGCATCGACTTGCTGCGGATTCTTTGGCCTACGGGCGTGCTGCAGGATGAGATCGATTTGCCGCATCAGCCGGTGATAGCGCTGAAGGAGGCCGACCGCCGCGGGAGTTCGTGCCCGGTGCTGTTTGCCTGGGATGGGCATAAGTATAAGTTCGTGACGGATATAATTGGCGCGGCGGTGGTGGGCCACTGGTTCACGCCAGCGCGGCGCAATACGCCCAATCCCGGCGAGTGGGTCAAGGTTGACGGCGCGCAGCTTGCGCCTGTGAACGGCAGGCTGAGCCTGCGCTTCATGGAGCCGATGGAGGAGGTCAACTATATC
>JBEKZR010000170.1:0-7557 GCA_049509715.1 Occallatibacter sp.
GGTGGAGGCAACCATCCGTCCCTGGCAGCAGCCGGCGCGCAATGTTCGCATTCCCGTCACGCTGCCCGCAAGGCTGGGCGCGGGGAGCCTGCGCCTTCTCATCTCAGATTCCGGCACCCTGGACCGGACTCTGGACCAGCCCCGGCTTTCCGCCCGCCCCGCCGGGCTGGAGACGGTGTTGGCGCAGGCCCGCCGGCAGCACCCGGCAGACCGCATCTATGTGAGTCTGCTGGTGCCTGAATCCCAGGCAGGCATGGCCGGCCAGACGCTTTCCAGCCTCCCACTGTCAGTGGCCAATGCACTGGAGCCGCTGCGCACGGCGCAGGATGTGAACCTGAATGGAGAATCGGCGGAGGTGGCGGGCGAGGCGTCTGCCGGGGGGGTGCTGAGCGGATTCCAGATTTTGAACCTGCACATAGAGCCGGGCGGCGGGTTAAACTAGGTTTGGCGGGGATTCACTCCCGCAACGTACGCGTCGGCGTCTTCTTGAATTCTGCCGGCATCTTTGCCACCCCCCAAGCGAGGACTCTCAAACGACCATGGCTCAAATTCAAGGACTGGCAGCTCACGCGGCAGGAGCGGAACTATTGCCGTTTCGCTATGACCCAGGCGAATTAGGCCCGCAGGAGGTGGAGATCGCCATCACCCACTGCGGCATCTGCCACAGCGATCTTCACCTGATCTCGAACGACTGGGGCATCAGCCAGTATCCGTTCATTCCCGGCCATGAGATTATCGGCGCCGTTGCTGCGGTGGGTGACGCTGTGCACTCGCTCGCAGTGGGCCAGCGCGTGGGCCTGGGCTGGCAATCGAACTCCTGCGGCGAATGCGAGTGGTGCACCTGTGGGTTGGAGAATTTGTGCCCGGCGGCCGAAGGCACCTGCGTGCATCGCAATGGCGGCTACGCGGACCGCGTCCGCGCCAATGCCCGCTTCGTGATTCCCATCCCCGAGGCCCTGGGCAGCGAGCAGGCGGCGCCGCTTCTGTGCGGCGGCATTACCGTCTTTAATCCGATGCGCAACCATGGCGTCAACCCCTCTTCGCGGGTTGGCATCGTGGGCATCGGCGGGCTGGGGCACATCGCCATCCAGTTCGCGCGGGTCTTCGGCGCGGAGGTAACGGCCTTTTCCACATCGCCCGGCAAGGAAGAAGAGGCTCGGGCCCTGGGCGCGCACAACTTTGTCAACAGCCGCGAATCCAAGGCCCTGAAAGAAGTAGCCGGGACTCAGGACTTCATTTTGAGTACCGTCAACGCCGACCAGGATTGGGGGATCTACGTTCAGGCCCTGCGGCCCACCGGGGCGCTGTGCTTTGTGGGCATTCCACCTTCGCCGGTAGCCGTGCACGCGTTTCCGCTCATCTCCGGTTTGCGCTCCATCAGCGGCAACCCCACCGGCAGCCCTTACCGGCTGAGGGAGATGCTGGACGTGGCCGCGCGCCACGGCGTGAAAGCGCAGACCGAGTCCTTCCCCATGGCTAAGGTGAACGAAGCCATCGAAAAGGTGAAGAAGAACAAGGTCCGCTACCGGGCTGTGCTGGCGAATTAGGAGTTCGACCGTGCAGGCCTTGCTGTGCGGTCGATATTTCCACTCTGTACGAAGATAGAAATATACGAAGATAGAAATATGGTCTCCGTACGCATCGATAAATGGCTCTGGGCCGCGCGCTTCTTCAGGACGCGGGCGCTGGCCCAGAAGGCCTGCGACCTAGGCCGCATTCACTCCAACGGAATTCAGGCCAAGCCCGCGCGCGAGGTCCGCGTCGGCGATCTGTTGACGGTCAGGAACGAGGGTGGCGAGTTTCTTGTCGAGGTGCTCGCGCTGAGCGAGATGCGCGGGCCGGCGGTGGTGGCGCAGACCCTCTACCGCGAGACCGAAGCCAGCAAGGCGGCGCGGCTTAAGGCAGCCGCCGAGCGCAAGGCGATGCAGGAGTTTGCGCCCCTGCCCGAGCGCCGGCCCTCGAAGCGCGACCGGCGGCGCATTATTCAGTTCCGCGGCGGAAGGTAGTCCCCGGAGCGCGAATCTCCTCAAGGTTGAGGTGTGGCCGCTGCATCGCTGTCTGCCCAATAGCCGCTTCTGGCGGTGACGCGAAGGCCGGGATGATCCTTCAGCCGCAGTTCGACGGAATGAAACCCCGGATGTGGCGACTGCGGGTGAAAACTCAGCACATAGCGGTTGGGCATGTGATTCGAAATGGTGAGCAGATCGCGCTCCAGGCTCTTGCTGTTTTCAAACTTGAAGTATTCGCCGCCAGTGAGTTGCGCTACCGTCTCGGGGACGTTGCGCTCAAGACCCTCGGCAGCGCGGATGGCAGCCAATTTCGCCAGCGCCAGGGGAGGAGCAAGCAGACCCAGGCAGTCAAATGCCTGCTCGGCCTTGTTCTGCGTCGCGTCCGGATAGGGGTCCTTGCCCATGCATCCATGCGGCGGGCCGGGGTGGGCATTCTCAAAAGAAATGCCGCCTGCGCTGCCGCCGGGGTGGATGGGCAATTCCCTGTCCGCATAGTGCGCGGCATCGGCCCTGCTGCTCGCAAAGGCGACGCTGTAGATGGCCGTATTGGTATCGCCGATGGCGCGCAGCGCATCTTCCATCGTTGTCTGGCTGCCGTGGTCGACGGTCTCCGAGATAAGCAGAATGGCGCGGCGCCAGGGCGGCGGCTGGCTGCGCAACAGGTCCACTGAAAACTTGAGGCCGTCGAGGATGGCCGCGCCCTTGTCTCCCGGCTCCAGGTCGCGGAGCGCGGCTCCGGCTGCATCCACGTCGGATGTGAAGCCTTGAAGCAGGGTGGGAGCGCTGTCGAAGCCCACGACGGCAACCCGGTGAGGAACGTTGCCGACGACGGTCGCAATCACCGCGTCGAGGTTCCGGTAGGCGTCGAGCTTGCGCGCGCCCGAGCGGCCCGTTTCCACCGCAACCACAAGCGCCAGCGGCTCGCCGCCGGTATCCTCATCCAGCGTGAGCTGCTGTTCGACGCCGTCGTCGGTGACGCGGAAATCATCGGCCTTGAGCGTGAAGACAAGCTCCCCATGGGCGTTCCGTACCAGCGCGGGAACCAGCACCACAGTGGATTGCGCGCGCAGTTGCGGCGGCGGCGGCGCAGGAGTTGCCGGGGTCTGGGCCAACGCAACCGACGCACCCAGCAAAGCAATGAGGACAACCAACTTCATCTCCACGCTCCCTGAGGCTCAGTGTAGCTTTCCGGGTGCTGCCGGATTCTCCCTAACCCTGGCGCCGTCGAATCGCGCCGTCGCCGCCCGTAATATGCCCGGCCGCCCCAACTTTAGTAGACTCAACGGCAGCATATTTGTCTCCTCAAAGTCTTGAACAGGCCCTTTTCGAGTTTTGGCGAAGAGCCTGCTGAAGGTTGGTGTTCAAAATGGCCGGGAAGATTCTTGATTTCTACCAGGAACTCGCCGATTTCTATCACCTGATCTTCGAGGATTGGGAGAGCGCCATCGCGCGCCAGGCTAAGATTCTGGACAATCTGCTTATTGCAGCGGGAGCCGGAAGTCCGCTGAAGATTCTCGATTGCTCATGCGGCATTGGCACCCAGGCAATTGGGCTTGCCGGGATGGGTCACCAGGTCGTGGCATCGGACCTGAGCGAGGCAGCGGTCCATCGCGCGCGGCGGGAGGCGCGGCAGCGGGGACTGACCGTCTCGTTTTACGTCTCCGACATGACCTCGCTCAAGGAGGTCGCGGAGAGCGGTTTTGATGTCGTGATATCCATGGACAATGCATTGCCGCATCTGAGCGCCGGGCAAGTTGTGCAAGCAGCGGCGGCCATCCGGCGCAAGCTCAAGCCCAATGGGCTCTTCGTGGCCAGCATCCGCGATTATGACGCGCTCAGCGTTGAAAGGCCCACGATCCAAAAGCCGGCTTTCTTCGGTGCGCCAGGAAACCGGCGCATTGTTCATCAGGTGTGGGACTGGACCCAGAACACGGGGAAGGATGCGGGATACGTGCTCCACCTTTACATTACGATCGAATCGGAGCGCGGATGGAAGGCGCACCACTTTGTGTCGCAGTATCGCTGCCTGCTGCGAGACGAGCTCTCCGCCGCATTGAACGAAGCGGGATTCGAAGATGTTCGCTGGATCATGCCGCCGGAGAGCGGTCTCTATATTCCCATCGTTGTGGCAAGATTGTCAGCCTAGGGCCAGCGTGCAAGGCCAGGCATCAAGAAGCTTCGCGTTCATCGAACGGCCCGCTTCACTCGTCCGGCCCACTGCATCCATGCGCAACCTGCCCGGACTCCCGCCAACTTTAGTAGACTCAAATCCAGAATGTTTGTCTCGATTCGCACAATTTGCCGCTTCCCTTCTGCATGGAGTCTTCCCGCGCTCACAGCCTTGCTGGCCATTGCCGCCTCGCAACCGGTCCTGGCCCAGGGGACCCACCTGTGGACTCAGTCGCGGCTGGAGGAGTTTGAAAAGGGCACGCCGCAAGGGGTTGCGCTCTGGAGCGACGGCCATCTGCGTCAAGGGCCGGGATTGACTGAGGAGCTCACCACGCCCTCGACTTTCGTGTGGTCGGTGGCCGTAGACGCCAACGGAACTGCCTACGTGGGAACCGCTTCGCCGGCCGCGGTGCTGCGCGTGGGCAAGGACGGCAAGCCGTTTACGCTCTTCGAGAGCAAAGACCTGAGCGTGCAAGTGGTGAGGCTGGGAGCGGATGGGGCGCTCTACGCCGCCACGCTGCCCAGCGGAAAGGTCTACCAACTGAAGCCCGATGCGGCGGCGAAGCAAGATGACAACGGCGCCACGATGATCTTCAATGCCGCAAAGTTCGACGGCGCAAACACTTCCGACGGTAAATCTACCAGCGATAAGGCCGACGTGAAGTCGCATTACATCTGGGACCTGACCTTCGACGCGGCCGGACGGCTCTACATCGCCACCGGCGGGCCGGGAGCGGTGTACCGCGTAAATCCGACCAATCCTCAAGCAAAAGGCGATCCAGTCAGACCACAAGGCAAACCGGAACTATTCTTCAAGAGCGACGAACAGCACATCCGCTCGCTGGCGTGGGACGCGAAGGGCAACCTGATCGCCGGCACGGACGGATCGGGCTTGGTTTATCGGATCAGCCCGCAAGGCAAGGGCTACGTGCTCTTCGAGGCCCCCAGGCGCGAGATCACCGCGGTGGCGGTGGGCGCAAACGGGACCATCTACGCAGCCAGCGTGGGCGACAAAAGCCGTAATCCGCTTCCTCCGCTGCCCGTGCAGGGAGTCGGCACTGCAACCCTCACCATCGTCCAGCCGGGGTCGCTGCAAGCGGCCAACACCAGCACATCAGTGCCAGAGGGAAGCGAGATTTACATCCTGGCCCCCGGCCTCCCAGACTCGGCTCAGGCGCCGCGCAAACTCTGGTCCGGCAAGGACGAGGTTGTCTACGCATTGGCCGCGCGCCCGGACGGCCTGCTGGCGCTGACTGGAAACCGGGGGCGAGTGTTTAGGATCGCGGACGATGGCAGCTACGCCGACGTGGCCCATCTGGATGCACAACAGGGCTTGAGCCTGGCGTCCACAGAGAACGGCCTGTTCATCGGCAGCGGCAATACCGGCAAGCTCTTCCGCTTTGGCGCAGCCGCCGAAAAGCATGAGTACGCAAGCGACGTGCTGGATGCGGGCGTGCTGGCCCGCTTTGGGCGCGTCGAGGTTGAGCCGGGCTCGGCCGGCTATGAGCTCCTGACCCGCTCCGGCAACGTGGAGCAGCCGGTGCGCGGCCGCGGCGACTGGGGATGGTCCGATTGGCAGCCGCTCAAGGACGGCGCGGTGGCTTCTCCGGCGGGACGCTTTTTGCAATGGAAGGCCGTGTTGAACGCGGGTGGAACCGTGGGCAGCGTGGGCGTGAATTATCTGCCTGTGAATTCGGCCCCGGAGGTGGACGAGTTGATGGTGGTGCCGGGCGCGCGCGTCAATCCTCAAAGCCTGGCCCAGAACCAGCCCGGCAATCAGCCGCCGCTGGTCAACATTGTTTTACCCTCGTCCAGCCAGAATGCGAGCTATGACGCGGGATCGAGCGCGCCCTTGCAGGCCTTCAAGGACCGCGCCGCGATCACCGTGCGCTGGGCGGCGCACGACGACAACGGCGACGACCTGACCTTTGCCCTTTATCTGCGCGGAGACGGCGAACACGTGTGGCGGCTGCTCAAGGATGGAGTCACCGACAAGTTCTACACCTTTGACGCGACGCAGATTCCCGACGGCGGCTACCAGATCAAGGTCGTCGCTTCCGACGCGCCCTCGCACACGCCCGGAGACGCCCTCACCAGCGCCAGGGTGAGCGAGCGCTTCGAGGTGGATACCACGCCGCCGGTGATCTCTGGCTTGGTCGCCACGCATGTGCAAGAGTTCCTCTGCAATGCCGGCCCCTGCCCGCAGTCTTTCAAGGTGACCTTCGACGCAGAAGACGCCTTCTCGCCCATCGCCCACGCTGAGTACTCGCTCGACGCCGGACCCTGGCAGTACATCGAGCCGGTGGGCAAGCTCTCCGACTCCCGGCGTGAGCACTATGAGTTGCGCATCTCTCTCGACGCGCCCGGTGGCAAACTCGCCGAGCACCTGATCGCCGTCCGCGTCTACGACCGGCACGACAACGTGGGCGTGGCCAAGACGGTGATCGCCGCCCAGGCGAAGTAGGCGTATAAGCAAGGCAGATTCGATGCGATTCGAACTTTTTCTGGCGGCGCGGTACCTGAAGGCCAAACGGCGGCAGGCCGTGGTTGGCGTGGTCACCGTCATCTCCATCGCGGGCGTGGCCGCCGGAGTCGCCGCGCTCATCATCGCGCTGGCCATCACCAACGGCATGAAACGCGACCTCGAGGACCGGCTGCTGGGATCCAGCGCGCATGTGCAACTGATGCGCGTGAAGGATGACGGCATTCGCGACTGGCGGCCGCTGCTCGACCGGCTGCGCAAGCTGCCTCACGTCACCGCGGCTTCGCCCGGGCTCTACGAGCAGGTGCTGGTTGCGCGCGGAGCCCGCGATGGAGGCGCGCTGCTGGAAGGCATTCTGCCCGCCGAGGAACAGACGGTGAGCGGCCTGCTGGCCACGGCCACGCCGGGCTCGGCGCGCGCGCTGGAACCGCGGCCGGAGCCTGCCTCCGCGGGTAACGCGGAACTTCCGCCGGTCGTCCTGGGCAAAGACCTGGCGGAGACCGTCGGCGCTTCCGTCGGCGATTCCGTGATGATCATCAGCCCGCAGGGAGAGATGACCCCGTACGGCATCATCCCCAAATACGTGCCCTTTCGCCTCGCGGGCACATTCCACTCCGGCCTTTACCAGTACGACGCGCAGATGGGCTTCTTGCGCCTGGCTGACGCACAGCGCCTCTTCAGCGAGCCGGACCTGCTGTCGGTCATCAGCTTCAAGGTGGACGATCTGGACCGCGCTCCGGCCATTGGCCGCGCCATCGAGCAGGCCGCCGGCAAGGGCTTCATGACCACCAACTGGATGGAGCAGAACCGCGAGCTCTTCCGCGCCCTCAAGCTCGAACAGGTGGTCACCTTCATCGTCATCGCGCTCATCGTGATCGTCGCCGCGCTCAACATTCT
>JBEKZR010000171.1:0-7553 GCA_049509715.1 Occallatibacter sp.
TCTCCTGGCGCGTGGCGAGGAGTTGCTCCAGAATCGTTTTGTTGGCCGGGTAGGCGCGGGTGTTGTAGGCCAGGAACATGCGTTCGCGCAGCGCCGCGCTCGAGGCAAAGGTCATCACCGGCTGCATGTCGGGCGGGTCGGTGGATAGCGTGACGCGGCCCGCGGCATTCGGCCCCGATTCCTGAACCGGATGGCGGGCGAGGTAGTCCTCGGGCAGGCCGTCCAACTCGGCCGGAGTGGCCTCGATGGTCTTGCCGCCCTCCTGTATATTGCGGCTGAACTCGAGCGAGAGCCGGGTGGCCTTTTCGTGCAGGGCCTGCAGGCGGTCGCGGGTGGCCTGGTCCTTGTCTACGCCGGCCAGGCGGTAGCTGAGCAGGGTGCGCTGGACAAAGTGCTTCGTGGCCGGAGTTGCCGGCGGATTGGAGCTTTCTAGGTCGATTGCGGCAAGGGCCTCGTAGACTTGGCGGTTCAGGCTCAGCGCGCTGCTTGCCATGGCTACCCGCTGCGCTTCGAGCTGGGCCTGGTCGCGGACTGCCTTGTCGGCGGCTACGGAGTTGAGGATGCCGGCCTGCGCGCCGGCCAGGCTGAGCTGCTCGATGGCCGCGTCAAAGAGGCGTAGGGAGTTTTCCGGGGTGCGCGGGCCCTCCACCGCCAGCAGGGCGGCCAGTGCGGCCTCGTGCGCCGCCAGCCGGGCTCCCACCCAGGCGGCCAGAGCCTCGGCGGACGCGGCTCCGCCTGCCTCCCAGGCGTGAAGGTTGCCGGTTGCAGCGGAGTTTTCAGCAGGCATGATGGGCAAACTCCTCCCAACTTCAAGGGTGCCACAGCGGGCCGGTTTGGGGGGCTGGCCGGTCAGAATGGCGGCACAATCACTCTTCTGTTGCATTCTGAGCGCAACCCCTTTAAGATGCGTCAATTGACGGCTATGACTCCCGCTGCCTTCAGTACGACCCTTTCCACTGCCGCGCCGGTCACCCCCAGGCTGCGCGTGGACAAGCTCTGCGTGGCCATTCAGGCCGGTTCCGCGGCG
This sequence comes from Occallatibacter sp., assembly GCA_049509715.1. Lineage (GTDB taxonomy): Bacteria > Acidobacteriota > Terriglobia > Terriglobales > Acidobacteriaceae > Telmatobacter. The sequence continues at coordinate 1,028 of JBEKZR010000171.1, forward strand.
GAGATGGTGGAGCGGGCCGAGGCGGCGCTGAAGGACTCCAAGTTTCTTGAATTCAGGCTGGATTCGCTGGCCAAGCCGGCGGCGGCGCTGCCCAGGCTGAAGGAGTTTCTGGCCCAGCATCGCGATGTAACCGCCATCGCCACCTGCCGGCGCAAGCAGTTTGGCGGCAACTTCAAGGGTTCGCTCAAGGCCGAGTTGGAGGTGCTGGCCGAGGCGGCCGAGTCCGGCTGCCAGATTGTCGATCTTGAGGTCGAGTCGGCGGAGCAGGCCAAGCCTGCGCAACTGGGCAGATTCCGGATGGGGTTGGTGGCGGCGGGCGCGGCGCTGGTGGTGAGTTCGCACGACTTTACCAGGACCAGCCGGCTGGAACAGGCGGCGGCGCGGATTGAAGCCTTCGCGCCCGATTTTGTGAAGGTGGTTTCGACTGCACGGTCGCTGGCCGACAATCTTGCCGTGCTGCGGCTGATCGAGGACCGCTCGCTGACGGCGCATGTGGTGAGCATCGCCATGGGCGAGGAGGGACTGGTGAGCCGCGTGCTCAGCCCGAGGGCCGGGGCGGAGTTCACATTCGCTTCCTTCTCTGAAGGCGCCGAGACTGCTCCGGGGCAGGTGACGGCGCGAACGATGCTCGACCTCTACCGCGTGGAGCAGCTGGACCAGGCGACGCGCATCTTTGGCGTGGCCGGCAACCCCATCGCCCACTCGCTCTCGCCGCTCATGCACAACACCGCCTTCCGCCGCGAGAACGTGAACGCGGTGCTGCTGCCGCTGAAGGTGCGTAAGCTGGCCGACCTGCTGACCCTGGCGCGCGAGCTGCCGCTGGCCGGGACGGCCGTGACCATGCCTTTCAAACAGGAAGTGCTGCCCTACTTGGCCAACATGGACCCGCTGACGGCCCGCATCGGGGCCTGCAACACGCTGCGCGCCGGGGCCGACGGCAAGCTCTACGGCTTCAATACGGACGTGGCCGGGGTGATCCGCCCGCTGGAAAAACGCCTCAAGCTCAAGGGCGCAAGGATCGCCGTCATCGGCGCGGGCGGAGCGGCGCGGGCCGCCGTCTTCGGCCTCGTGGACCAGGGCGCTGAAGTTTTCGTCGTCAACGTCATCCACGAACAGGCCGTGGCGCTGGCCCGGAAGGCGAAGGCCAAGGTGCTGAAGCATGAACAGTTCGCCAAGAGCGGCTTCGACGTGCTCATCAACGCCACCCCCTGCGGCATGGCCGGCATCAAGCAGCCGCTGCCCATCGCGGAGAACGAACTGAACGCCGGGCTGGTCATGGATATGGTCTATAACCCGCTGGAAACGCCGCTGCTTAAACTGGCTAAGGAGCGTGGCATTCCTGTGATTAGCGGCATGGAAATGTTTGTCCAGCAGGGCGCGCGCCAGTTCGAGATATGGACCGAGAAGCCCGCCCCCGAGGCGGAGATGCAGCGCGTGGTGGAGCTGGAGCTGCGCCGGCGCGGGTGAGGCGGAGACTGTCAGAAGTTTGCGGTTAGCACCCTTTCGGACGCGAGGACGGGATAAGGTTAGCCCCAGACGAAATATAGCCCAATGCCAAGCACGAATAGCGCAGCAGGCTGTTAGCTTATCTCTCCCGCCGATATCTCCCTGAGTTCGTTGACAACCCGCTCCAGTTCTTCAACGATCCGATTCCCGCCAGCCGATTTGAACACTTCCAGCAGTTCATCGAAGTACCATATCTGTTCCTGCCGCCCACGTTTGAAGCGTGCCCAAATCCGTGGCCCGATCACTCGGTAGTCTTCGAGGATTGCTCTTGCGTTGTAGAGTTTATCGGCCGCCGAGATGAGTTGTACGTCAGCCGCTTCTCCGCGAAGCCTCTGGACATAAGATTGTTTGCGCTCCAACCAGGGTGGCTTGATGTTGGGGTCGTCCGTAAGACTGTCTGACAGCCCCTCTACCATGCGCGCCACATTCGAGCCGAAATTGTGCTCGATGTCCTTGAGCCGCGCCATTCCTCCGTGATCTTCGGCAGCGTCATGAAGGAGGGCGGCGATCACCATCTCTTCAGTGACCGGGAACCCGGTGTGCCCAGTCTCACCCATAACCAGGGATGCAACTCCCAGGAGATGCGCCATGTATGGAATATCGGTTCCCTTGCGCCGCTCGATGTGGATGACACGCGCATAGTCGATTGCGCTCACAAATCTGCCGCTCAGGTGAAGTTGCTCGGTCTCATTGTTATTCGATTCTTTATTCTCTGCTGCCATCGCGCCTCGATGTGGATATTTCCTTTGAACTGAATCGCCGGGGCCACCCGGTCTTGGCAGTTGGATTCTGCCTACCTGGCCTTCTTCTTCCCCGGCTTGGCGGACTTGGGCTGGGATTCCGGCAGGTGGCTGACGGGGATGGGCCCCAGGTCGGGGCCGATGCGCCTGGCGCGCGTGTCTTCCATCTCATAAGTGATGGTGCGCGGAGAGACGGGCCGCGTGACGCCGGTGGCCGGATCGGCGGTCATGTTGGGGCCGTTGGCGATCTGAAAACTGAACCTGGGCGCGCCGCCGGCCGATGCAGGCGTGACCAGCACCGGCAGATAGCCCTGGATGGGATGCAGCCGGAAGGCAGTCTCGTAGCGATGATGGCGGAGACTCCAGGTGAAGACGCGCAGCTGGTCGAAATCGAAGGGCAGGCCGGATTGGGGCGGGCTGAGCACGGTCACGTACTGCGGAACCTCGTGGTCGGGCGTGGAGGCATGGGAGTCGAGAACCTTGTTGAACACGTAGGCGCCCACGTACCGCTGGCCCTCGGCATACGCGGCAATCTCGTCCGGCACATCCACATCCATGCGGCCTGCGAGCATCCAGCCGGCGTGGCCCTGGCCGTCGCGGACCAGCCACCAGTCCTCCATGACGACAAGCAGAGCCGCGGGCGGTTTGGGAACCGGCGCCGTGGTTGGCCGCGCCGGTTTTTTTATTGCTTGGGAGGGTTTCGGCGCGGCCGGCGCGGGAGGCGCTCCGATGCCGGGCGTTGATGTTTTGGGAACCGAGGCGCGGACCAGAAGCTGGACTTTGGCGTTGTTGGCCAGAAGATAAAAGTGCTCCGCCTCCCGGCCGGGCAGGATGTGCAGATAAAGGTCGTCGCGCAGCACGCCGGTGGCAACCACCGGATCGTCCTTGTGCTGGCTGGCAAGTTGCTCAAAGGCCTGGAAGGACTTGGCGTCGATCACGGCCCGCTCTTCAATCCAGCCGATCTCGTTCTTTTCTGTTTTCACCTTGAGGAAGCGGCGGTCGTGCGCGAGCACTTCGAGCGGCTGGCCGTTGACCACCTCGGCCACGCGATTGGAGACGGCGGCCACGCGGTCATGAAGGTACATCTGGCGGGCGGAGACGTAGACCGTGTCGTGCCGTTCCTGGCGAAATCGGCTGCATCCCGAAGCGAACGCAAGAAAACACAACATGAGCAGCGAAAGGACGGGGGGCCCGAAGCGCCTGACAGAAGGGACGAATGGGATTGGAGATTGCGTGAGCACAGCCACTCGCGGTCCTCTTGAGGATAGCACTGAACGGCAGTTGTCAGTGCTCAGAGGGCAGGGAATATGAAATAGAGGTCAATGCCGGACTGCCTGGCCGAATCCGCGCGCCGCCGGTCACTGACAACTGAACACTGACAACTGTTTTTCTTATGGCGCCGCCGCGATGGCGATGGCTCCGACGGGGTCGGTTCCGGTCGAGTCGGTGAGCACGGAGGTAAGTGTGCCCGAACTCATGGTGTAGGCCTCGAGATCGGGGCTCCCGGCAAAGTCCACCGCGAGCAGGAAACTGCCGGTTGAGTCTTCCGCCAGGCTGAGATGGCCGCTTGCTCCGGCCGTAGCGGTGCTGATCGAGGTTAGCGATGTGGATGAGACCGAAAAGCCGGCGATGTTGCCGGTCGAGCTGCCGCTGACCGATCCGTTGGCGACATAGACGTAGTTGCCATCCGATGTGGGCAGGATGGCAGAGGGTCCCGTTCCTCCAACGGCGTAAGGGGAGCCGGCGCTGGTGAGTTCGGTGACTCCATTGCCTGCGATGGCGAAGACGCGCAGTCCGCCGGATTGGGTGCTGGAGGGGAGGGCGTCGGACTCGCCGACATAGAGCAGCCGGTTGCTGGGGTCCACGGCTACCGCATTATCGCCGCCGGAATTTTTCACATTAAAATGACTGACGGTTCCGAAGGGAGAGGCATTGCCTGGGTTAAACGGAACCACCGCCGTTCCGCTTGCCCCCATGCCGACGAAAACATAACAGCTGGTGCAGGAGGTGGAGTCATTGGGGGAGATGGCCAACTGCGTCGGGGTGGAAGCGGGCAGAGCGATAGATTGCTCGCTCTCGCCGGCGGTGGCAAGCAAGCCGCTGCTGGAATTGATGGCAACTGCGTTGAGCTGGGCCACGCCGGAGACAGCCTCGACCAGCCAGGAGTTTGTGGCGTCAACCTGCATGGTATAGGCCGGATCCGTGCTGATGGCTGTGCCGTTGTTTCCCAGGGTTAGCGAGCCGTCCGATCCGATGGCATAGAGGTAGATGCCGGTGGCCGTGCTTATATACAGGAACAGGCCGTTGGGGGCCACGGCGATGGCCAGCGGCTGGGGCGAGGGCAGGGTTACGGCGCCGATCGAAGTCAGTTGGCCGGAGGTGATGCTCATGGCGACGACTTGGTCCGTCGTCTGGTTCAGCACGTAGAAGACGCCGCTTGTGCCGGCATTGGAGCTGCAATTGCCTGTGGGTGATGTCGTCACCTCAACGCACACAGTAGTGGTCTCGGTAACACTGCCCGAAACGCCGCTAACCGTAACCTTGTAAGCTCCGGTGGTCGTAGCAGACGTAGTGTCAGCCGTCAGCGTGGACGTTTGTGCCGTCGTGCCGCTGATCGTAACCGAAGTTGGATTAAGGTTGCACGTCGGAATATTGGTAGCGCCCGTAGGCGAGGTGGTAACCGCGCAAGAAAGTGTAACCGTCCCGGTAAACGAATTCGATGGTGTCACGGAAATGGTCGCGGTGTTGCCCGTGGTCGCGCCCGGGCTCACGGTAATGGTGCCGCTGTTGGTAAGGGTGAAGCTCGTGCTGCCGCCGCCGCCCGGCGCCTGCCAGAAATCTCCGCAACCCGTCAGAAAACCAACCAGTGTTGGCGCCGCCGCCAGCAACAGCAATCGTGTCCACTTTCCCCTTTTCATTGCCGCTCCTTCATTAGCGCTCACCGGGCAAAGCCGCTCTCCGGGTTCCGATCTAAAGGGTAACGCTTCAGTGTGCGTTGTGTCTGTTCGCTATGTTGGCGCACACGGGCGTTCATAGGTCTAAATGTAGAGACGCGCGCGCCGGGAATTCGCTCATTGCGGACTTCGTGTTCGGCTATATGCACAGGCTTGGGTGGTGAAAAGTCAGGTGCGCCCCCCGGCGCCTCAGTTGGGGCGGCCACCGGATGTGGAGCGGCGGCGGAAGCGCTCGTCCACGGCCTGCCGGCCCTGAAAGCCTTGCTCGACGGTGTGCCAGTGCTCGATGGCCGGCTCGCCCATGCGCCAGCAGAGCAGCACCACCTGGTCGTCGAGGCGGCAGGGAAAATCGAGCAGCCCGGCCTCAAGGTCTTTAACCTGCACGCCGATGGAGTCGATCTCGGCGATGCTCTCGCGGACGCGCTGCAGGTGGCTCTCCATCTCCGCGCGCAGCTTCACCACCTTGCCCACATCCACCCTCATGCCGCCGGAGAGGTAGACGCGCCGGGCCATCTCGGTGAGGCCGGACTCCACTTCTTCTGCCGACCGCTTGCCTTCAATGGCGCGCTTGAGCAGCGATTCCAGCACCGGGAGCAGCGACTGCGCTTCTTCGAGAGTGAAGGTCCTCATGGGCGGTTCCTGGCTATAGGATACGACGAAACAGGGAAAAGGGAGCAGGGAACAGGGAACAGAAAAACCGTGCTCATTTCTTCAGCTTGCCCATTATCGCGACGATCATCCGGCTAACCTCGCCGGAAAGTCCTTCGGCCGATTGTCGCGATTGTTTTGAGCCAAAGCCCAGTGCCTCTGAAATCGCGAGTTGGGTCTGGACCTCAAAGTTTGAGCCTCTCGCATGACCGAGAAAAAGGACGTATTCCCCCGTCGTTGACCGTCCATAACCCTCTGCTATGTTGCTCGCAACTGAGACTGATGCCCTTCGCAGCTGATTGGTCAGACCGAATCGTTCGGAGGCTGGAAAGTCAGCAGTAAGCCTATAGACTTCCAGGGTCATCTGAACTGCCCGTTGCCACACCAAGAGATCCTTGAATGATTCGCCCATGCCTTTCCCCTTTCCCTACGCCCTACTCCCTGTTCCCTGTTCCCTACTCCCTGTTCCCTGCTTTTCATACTTCCAGCATCCGGTCCAGCGCAACTTTAGCCCAGTGCTTCACGCTGGGACGGACCTGGATGCGGTTGACCACGCGGCCTTCAACCAGGTTTTCCAAGGCCCAGGCAAGATGCTGCGGACTGATGCGGTACATGGTGGTGCAGAGGCAGCCGGTGTCGTCGAGAGTAATCACCCGTTTGCCCTCGGCGGCAAAGCGG
>JBEKZR010000172.1:0-7530 GCA_049509715.1 Occallatibacter sp.
CATCTGCCGTGCGATAGCTGTTCTCCGGCGAATAGGACGGGTTTGTGACCAGATGGCCCTTGCCGTCATCGATCATGTAGTCGAGGAGAAACTGCGAGGCTTCCTTCAGGATGGGATACGCTTCGCGGCTCAGGAAGGCCCGGTCCATTCCGTATTGATAGTGTTCCCAGAAATGCAGCGCCATCCAGGCGCCGCCCATCGGCCAGACGCCGACGTAGCCGTAATCGACCGGCGCAGTGTCCTCCCACGCATCCAGATTGTGATGAAACACAAAGCCGCGCGCGCCATACATCTCTTTGGCCGTGCGCCGGCCGCTATCGAGATTCGCCTTGACCAGGTCGAAGAACGGCAGCGTCGTTTCCGGCAGGTTTCCAACCTCCGCCGGCCAGTAGTTCATCTCGACATTGATATTCGTGGTGTACTTGCTGTCCCACGGCGGAGCCATTCTGTCATTCCAGATTCCCTGGAGGTTGGCCGCCATGGCGCCGGGGCGGCTGCTGCCCATCAGCAGATACCGGCCAAACTGGAAGTACAAGGCGTCGAGTCCGGGGTCGCTTTGGCCCTTTCTTACCCGTGCCAAACGCTCATCGATGGGAAGACTCTCGACCGTTGCGGCATCGGCCGGGGCAGCCAACTCCACGTCCACACGGCGGAAAAGCTTCTCATGATCCGCGAGATGCGCTGATTTGAGTCTTGCGTAGGGTTTTGAAGCGCGCGCCAGGTATTGATCGCAGGCCGCGGCCGGATCACCGCCGCGATAGTTCGTTGCTGCCACTACCAGCAGAGTCACCGCATCGGCATTCGTTACGACGATTTCGCTTCCTGAGACCTCAACCTGGCCGCCTTCATTGATCGCGCGCAGCACCCCGCGAAACTTGACGCCGGTCTTCTGCAGCTGATCCATTTCAGCCTTGATAACCTCCGGCTTCAACCTCGGATTCGCCCAGAAGCTTGTATGCGCAATCGCCTCGCCTTCCAGGATCAGCCGGTCGGCGCCGCTCGCGGTCATCTGGCTGTCTTGAGAACGCGTTAGCGAAGCGTGGAACGAAACGCGGCCTGGTTTGTCGCCGGCGATGCGGACCACCAGCACCTGATCCGGCGCGGATGCAAACACTTCACGCGTAAAAGTTGTGTCTCCGACTTTGTACGTGACGCGTACAATTCCGGTTGCCAGGTTCAACTCGCGGCGATAATCGGTGGCGTCGTCCGGGCCGGAGAACTTGATCTCCAGATCGCCCAACGGCTGATACATCGCTTGCCGGCTGGGGATACCCAGCATCTTCGCGTCTTCCAGGGCCTCCGCCTCCTTCGGCTTGCCCTCGAAGAGCAGGCGGCGCACCTCCGGCAGGGCTTGCAACGCCTCCCGGTTCCGGCGGTTCCGCTTCTGGCCGTTCCAGATCGTGTCTTCATTCAACTGGATGTGCTCCGTAGCAATGCCTCCAAATACCATCCCGCCCAATCGTCCGTTGCCAACAGGCAGCGCGTCGCCCCATTTTTGGGCCGGGTGCTGGTACCAGAGCACCGGGTCAGGAGCCGAAAGCTGGGCCGCGGCGGGGATGCTCAAGAAAAGAATTGAACCGAGGAGAATGTTGCGCATAAGTCCCCTTTCAAAAGGAAATGCGATGGCCGGAGATCACGAGGCCATGTTGCAGCTGCTTGAAGAATACTGCGTTTCCATGCTGAATTTGGCCGCATGGATTCTGTAAAGAGCAGAAGTGAAAATGCTGTGGCCGCGAGATCAATTCGGCGGAGTTCACCCAAGCTCTTATGTGTAACTTCTGTCCCACTCGCCGCGGGCGCGCAACTCGGCGATTTCCTGGCGAGCCATCTCCTGGGCGCGTCCGTAGTCCGGCTTGACCACCCGGTTTAGCGGCATCTGGCCGGGCGAGAGAATGATCCAATGGCGCGGCCGCATATAGGATGGCAGGGAACGCGCGTGCCGATCCAGTTCCCGGCGGCTCAGTTCAACCCCGGGTTTCTTCTCCACTACGGCCACTACGGCTTCCGAAGCTACTTCATGCGCCACGCCGACCACGACGCAGTTGGCTACCTTGCTCGCCAGCGCGCAGATATGTGCTTCCACATCGCCGGGGAATATCTGGTAGCCGAAGGACTTGATCACCCACTTTTCCCGCCCGGTCAGATGCAAGCCCGCGGCGTCCTTGAACCCGAGATCGCCGGTATATAAGAAGCCGTCGCGCGAAATCGCCTGGGCGGTGGCCGCGGGATCGTTGACATAGCCAAGAAAGGTCTGCGGACCGCAAAAGCAGACGCAGCCAATCTCCCCGGAGGGCAGCTCATCGCCGGCGTTGCCATCGGCGCGCATGGCTTGGCGAATCGTGCAGGGATAGATCGGCATGTCCACGCCCAGCCCGGCGCCAAGCCCTGCCAGAAGCGTCTCCCGGTCATCCGCGCTCGACTGAATATAGGTACAGAAACCGGCGGCTTCTGTGAGCCCCAGTCCGGTGCCGATCACGGGCGCCATGGTGGCCAGCTGCTCCACGAATGGCCGCGAGACCGAATGTCCGCCATAGGCTGCAAATTTCAGGCTGGAGAGGTCGTGGCCAGCATAATCCTTCAGCATCCACTCCAGGTTGTACATGGCGGGAATCTGAGCCAGGATCTCCGCGCGATGACGTGGAATGGAGCGCAGAGAACGGCTGGCGTCAAAGATCTCCACGAGAACCGCCGTGCCTCCTCCGAAGAGTGTGCTCATCAGCGCCTCGGTCTGGCCGCCTACGTGAGACGCGGGCAAATTAACCAGAGTGCGCGTGCCGCGATCTCCGCCAAAAAATGCGCCACAGATGCACATATTCTGCACCGTGATGTTGCGGTGCGAAAGCAGGGCCGGCTTGGGCGAACCTGTCGAGCCGGTGGTAAAGATGACCAGCGCGCCATCGTCCTCGGCTACGTCGATTTCTGCGAGGACAGTGGAGTCTTCAGCCGTTGCGTTACGATCCGCAGCCTCGGCTATCGACGCATAGGATCGCGTGCCCGGAATCTCTTCGTTCGAATCCATCGCGATGAAATGCTCAATCCATTGGCACTGCGTCTGGACGGCGCGCCACAACGGGCGAAGATCGAACGGCGCTTTCACACCCAGGCCGGCAAACCCGCGCGGCCGGAGGATTTCCAATGCTCGAATCACCTCGGCGGAGGACAAACGCAGATCCAGCGGGGCGACGATCACGCCGATTTTGAAACAGCTATATTCCAGCAAAACGTGATCCACCGACAGCGGCAACAAGGTGACCAAGAAATCGCCCTTGGCGAAGCCCAGGCGCAACAATTCCCCCGCCAACGCCGTGGTGATGCGGTCGAAATCGCTCCAGGCGACTGCGCGATCGCCCTCCGCGCTGAGAATGGCGGGAGCATCCGGCCTTTCCTTCGCCCACTTCGCCACCACCCCATGCAACAGATGGCGATCGGCAAAAACTCTTTCGTAATCGTCGAGGGTGAATTGAGGCACGCGCATGGGTTCACACAGTCCTGTTCCTGAACCAGTCGAACATTCGCTGCGGCACGCGTCAAGAGCCGGGCGCTCCATGCTTTCGATTTAGAGCAGGAACCGCGCCGGCGCCTGCTATCCGCCTGGCCGAGCCCGGCAGTCTCCACCTGACTCAGAGCGGTGGAAGCGCCATTCCGAATGCCTTCAGCGCTTCGGCTTGAGGGTCGTGCGTTGACCGCGGCAGGACTGTATACACGGTGGTCCGCTCGATCTGGCTGCCGGCGCTCATGGCCGCCAGAGGGCCCAGGGTTTCCAACTCGACATATTGCAGCGGGTCGGGGTTGGTGTAGACCTCGGTGAGGCAGCCGCCATCGGGATATTCTCCCTGCCCATCTTCGGCATCGATGCGAACGATCGAACCGGGTCCAACCCACGCCATGCTGCTTCCGCCGGCGCCGATTTTTACGCAGACGCGAGGATGACGCGCGAGCGAGAGCAGGCGGCCCTCGATCTTCAGCTCCGCCGGTTCGCCGTCCATCAAGCGAACATAGCCCTGGGGGAAGCTCGAATCTTCCGGCAGCCGCATGAAGACGCGTTCAGGCTCCCGCATCTGGGTGATGGTCCAAATGCCCACCGTGACGGGCGCGCCGGAGAGTTTGCGATACACGGTGCGAATGCGCATGACCGGCTGCGCGGGATCGACCTCCACGCTGCGCACAACCTGGATTCCGTAGGCCGGATCGACCGGTAAGGTGAGCACGACGCCGCGCTCTACGGCAACCGCCTCGAAGGGGCTCGAGTCGAAGCCGGCCGGTGGCGGCCACTCCCGGCCTTGATACTGCGGCCAGGCGGACTGCGGAGCGGGCCAGCACTTATCTCCGCCGATGTTCAACCACTCCCCGGACGCCGGATCATGGAGCCGGCCGTCGAGCTCGCGGTTCTCCCAGAATGCGCCCTCATCGCCGCCCCTGAGGCGGAACTGCATGACGCGCCCGATGGCGGGAACGACGACGGCCTCCACCTGGCCGTTGACCAGCAGATAGCAATCCGCCCAGCCATGATACGAGGTGCGTTCAATAGCCGCTCCTGTCCGCCGGGCGGCGGAAGAATGGCATTCAACGGGGATTTCGCCGCGGTTTTCCAAGTGATGGGGCCTTTCTGGCTAAGTGCAGCATTGGTGAGGTCTGCATATGTCTGAAAGATGCTGGGCGGCGGCCTTCCTCTGCGGGAAAGCAACCGCCCGGCTTGGTTTAGATGGCCTCTTTCAACGCAGCTTTGTTGGTCTCGACCTCGCGCTCGTTCAGATGGTTGTACCAGGTGAACTTGAGAATCACCGAGGTGACCAGAGTGATTGCCAGGGTAATGGCGGCGCGGTCGAATTCCTTGATCACGACGTACAAGGGCAGCGCCACCAGGGAAACCTGCCAGACGATGCCGATCACGATGTTGAACATATCGAGGAAGAAGTCCGTGTTCTTCTTGAAGCCGGGCTCTTCGGCAAGGACCTTCTTCAGCACCGGTCCCCAGAAGCCCCACGGCCGCACCCGGCGGTAGAAGTCCATCAGCACCTCATCGGATTCCGGCTTGGTCAACAGCGTGCCCAGTAGAGATCCAATCAGCGAGATGCAGAACACCAGCGGGAAGATGATGGTGACGTTCATGTTGATCGAATATGTAGCCAGCAAGTGCTGCACCCAGGGGACATTTGCCATGATCGCCGGCATGGTCAGCGCGGAGGCAATGCCGCTGGCCATTCCCCAGAAGAAGCCATAGCCGTTGAAGCGCCACCAATACCACTTCAGGACGTTGGCCGCTGTGTAGCCGCCCCACAGGCCGGAGACGATCCATACCACCACCGAATTGACCGAAGTCACGTTCCAGCCGATGAGCACGCCGATCAGGATCACGGTAAAGGAGGAGAGATAGCTGAGGCGAACATAAGTCTTTTGCGGCGCATTGGGATTGATGTAGCGCTTGTAGATGTCGTTGACGAAATACGGCGGGGCCGCGTTCACGGTGCCCGCGAAGTTGGACATGAAAGCCGCCAGCAGGCCGGCGATCAAAAAGCCCAGCAGGCCGGTGGGAACGAACTGGCCCAGCGCCATGGGCAGCACCATCTCGAAGTCCAGGTGGGGCATGGCGCGGATGTGGTCGGTGAAAAACACCGCCGCCAGGACGGTAAGCCCGATGACCAGGAAGTAGCGCGGGAAGGTGAGCACGACATTGACCCAGCCGCTCAGCATCGAGGCCTCGCGGGGATTCTTCGAGGAAAGCACGGCCTGCATGTCGTAGTTCGGGGCCGGGCCGGCGGCGGAGATCAGGATGCCCTTGAAGAGCAGCATCATGACGAAGAAGCCGAACAGGCCATAACCGTCGTGGGCGATCTGGTCCTTGGCGGCCGGGAGCAGGGTTGACCAGTCCAGGCCGATATGCCAGCCGAAGAAGACGTTGTCCCAGCCGGCGGGCACCACCTTGTGCAGCGCCTCCGGAGCCACCTTCATCATGGCGATGATGCCCACCGCGAACGAAGCAATGGCCAGAATGCAGAATTGCACCACGGCGGTGAAGACCACGCTGAACATGCCGCCCTTGATCACGTAGATCGACGTGAGGGAGATCAGGATCAGCGCGTAGATGTTGGCGGAATCCAGGTGCACCAGCCAGGGCGCGATGTGCCCGCCCGAGAGACACCAGAGATGAACCGTGCACGACAGGTCCCAGGGCAGAAACTCTGAGGCGAACTTGCCGATGCCCTTGAAGCCGTAGGTAAAGAAGCCGATGATGCTGACGAAGGCGTAGATCACCACGATCAGGTGCGCCATCTGCGCGCCGCGCCCTACGCCGAATCGGGTCTTCATCCATTCCGCTCCGGTCATCACTTTGGAGCGCCGCAGCCACGACGAGAGGTAGACCATCTGGAAGATCTGGTTGAAGGTGGGCCAGAGCCAGGGAATCCATATGCTCTTCAGGCCGTAGACGAACATCCAGGAGACCAGCAGCATGGTGCCGCTGATGTCGAACATCCCCGATGCGTTGGAGACGCCCAGCACATACCAGGGCATGGTGTTTCCGCCCAGGAAATAGTTCTGTATGCTATGGGATGCGCGTTTTGAAACCCAGTAGCCTACCGTCACCATGCACAGCAGGTAGGCCAGAATGATAACGACGTCGATCGCGTGAAGGTGCATTAGACTCCTCGATGCCAACGGGCATCTTCCCGCCGCTTTCTGCGGGAGAAAAACGGACTTTTCCGCCGGTCGGAACCGACTTTATAACGGCCTTGCAAGACCCGCATGTGATTACCGGCACAGACCGGCCCCGCGCCGGCTACCCATAGGCGGATTGCCTTTGGGAACCAGGTTTCCTCGACGCCTGGAGCGTTTCTCCAACTCTACGTGACCCTGCCAGTTGAAGCAAATTTCATGGCCTCCCTGCGCCTTACCCCATCTCGACTTCCACATGGTTTTCCGCCAGCAATTGCTCCGCTGGAATAAAGTTCCCCTCCAACTGCTTCCCATTGAGAACCAGCTTCTTCACGCCCTTTTGCACTCCGGCGGGATTCCTGACTTCCACTGTCAATTTCTTTCCGCGAAAGACGCGCGTCATTTTGAATTCTTTCCACGCGGAGGGAATGCAGGGATCGATTCTGAGTCTGCCATACTCCGGCTGAACTCCGAGAATGTATTGGGTGGCGGCGAAAAACGACCACGCCGCGGACCCGCTCAGCCAGGGAACGCGCGACGCGCCGAATCGGGGACTGTATTTGCTGTGGGTGAATTGGCAGTAAACGTACGGCTCAATCTGCCGCACCTCCGCGCGCGTGTTGTAGGCGGCGGGCAGATAGGACCGGAAATACCGGTAGGCCAGATCGCCGTGGCCAAGCAGCGTCTCCGCCATCACCGCCCATCCCTGGGTGTGAGAAAAGATGCTGCCGTTCTCCTTCAAGCCCGGATTGAACAACGCGGCCCGCATGACATGAAAGTCCGTCTGCACATACGGAGGGTCGCAAATCATCAGGCCGAACTCCGTGGCCAGGTGCTCCTGCACCGAGTACATCGCCTGCGCGGCCCTTTCAGGATCGG
>JBEKZR010000173.1:0-7521 GCA_049509715.1 Occallatibacter sp.
GGCTTCATGACCACCAACTGGATGGAGCAGAACCGCGAGCTCTTCCGCGCCCTCAAGCTCGAACAGGTGGTCACCTTCATCGTCATCGCGCTCATCGTGATCGTCGCCGCGCTCAACATTCTCATCGCCCTCACCATGATGGTGATGGAGAAGACTCGCGACATCGCCGTGATGATGAGCTTCGGCGTCGAGCCCGGCCAGGTGCGGCGCATCTTCCTGCTGCAAGGCTTCCTCATCAGCCTCATCGGCACCGTTCTTGGGCTGGCGCTCGGCTACCTTGCCGCCTGGGCCGGCGGACATTACCACTTCATCCATCTCTCCGCCGAAGTCTACTCCATCGACACGCTGCCCTTCGCGCCGCGCCCGCTCGACGGCATCATTGTCTCCGCGGTCTCCATCGGCATTTCGCTGCTGGCCACGCTCTATCCATCCTCGGCCGCCTCGCGCATCCTCCCCGCCGAGGCGCTGCGGTACGAGTAACGGCCGGTGCTGATGCGGCTCACTTCACGATTGCTCCATCCAAACCGATGAGCGTTCCCGTACTTCGCCAGCCGTAGTATTCCCAAGAATTGAAATCCTTTGCTGGGAATCCGATCACTGAATCACATTGGAAATGCCGGGTGCCCCAGGTCCGGATTTTCGGACCTAAGATAGGGCACCCATTGGCTCTTCATCAAATCGGGAAAAGTCCAACAGCTTAAGGTGAAAAGTCTTCAACTCGTAAGCAATCTGTGTCAGACTACACCCATGCCTTCAATCACTCTCAGTCAGTTGCGCAACACCCGCCAGTTGATAGCCTGGCTCAAGGCCGGAGAAACGATTGAACTGCGCGACGGCAAGCGCCCCATCGCGGACTTTATTCCTGTTATTCCGTGGCCACTTCCCGACGAAGAGGTTACGCCGGAGACTGAAGGCAAGAAATGACTCATCAAGCGACGGCAATCCTCACTGCGGCGTAATAATTCCCCCTACCGCATGACGCCGGGGCAGCACGATGCCGCGATGATCGACCACCTGCGGTGGGGCCAAAGTTTGAGGGTCCTCGACAGGGAGGCTGGCCTGCTCCATCAGTGCTCCTCCACACGCGGGACACCAATCCGCCACGGTCTTCTCGGCGAGCACTGCCCGGCAATGGCTGCAAATGCGTTCCATACCTCCAAGATTACCGGATCGGGCGCTCAAGAACGCAACTGGGGTGCTTCAAAGTCTGCTCCACTGCAGGTGGCCCACTACACTGGAGCTATGCACCCTCCCGTTCGCCTGGTGGCAATCGACATGGATGGAACCCTACTGCCGGCCATCGGGCAGGCGTTGACGCCGCGCACCGCGCGGGCGCTCAGGGCCGCGCAAACAGCAGGAATCACGGTGGCCATCGCTACCGGCCGGCGTCCGGCCTATACGGCGCCGCTCTTCGAAGGGCTGGGCCTGCGAGCGGATACGCCGCTGATTGCGTCCAATGGAGCAGTGATCCGAACCCTGGGCGGCGAGCCGATCGACCGCTGCCAACTCCAGGCTCGAGTCGCGCGCGGGCTGTGCGGATTGCTTCGGCCCTTCGGGGCGCTGGTTTTCACCTTTGACAAACCAGGACGCGGCGAGCTGGCGCTCGAAGACCTGGAACAGGCGCACGCGCGAATCGCCCTTTGGATCGAGGCCAACCGCGACGCCATCGAGGTGGTCAAGCCGCTCGAAGATGCGCTCAGGGATGGCGAAGATCCGATTCAGGGCATGGTGACCGGCGGACTGAGCAAGATGCGGAAGGCCGAGAAGGCGATCAAGGCCAGCGAGTGGAGCGGGAGTTGCGAGTGTGTCCGGACCGAGTATCCGGGACGCGATTTGTCGATCCTGGACCTGTTGCCGCCGGGAGTCTCGAAGGGCTGGGCGTTGCAACGGCTCGCGGCGCGGCTGGGCGTGGATCGTAAGCAGACTATGGCCATCGGCGACAACTGGAACGACGTAGACATGCTGGAGTGGGCTGGCCAGGGCGTAATAATGGGCAATGCGGCGGCGGAGCTGCGCGCCATGGCCAGGATGAGAGGCTGGAAGCAGGCCCCGCCCAACAACGAAGACGGCGTGGCCGTGGTGCTGGAAGCTGCTGTCGCCAAGTTTTCTGCTGCCAAAATGTAACCGCAAGGTTAGGATGGGGAAGTGCGATCGGGAATGCGCGGGAGAATCTTCATCGCGGTCGGAGCCCTGGCGGCCCTGGCGAGCCTTGCGGCGGCGGCGCGGGCAGCCGAGCGCATCACCCTGCGCAACGGCTTTGAGATGCGCTGCAATCATCATGCCCAGGTCGAGGGCCGCGTCCGGCTCTACCTGGGCTCAGGCGAGGACAGCTACATCGAGTTCGCGCCGGAGGAGATCGCCGGGATTGAGCAGGTTCCCGATCCGCCCCCGCCGCCGGCATCCGGGGAAGCGGCACCCGCAACAACGGTCGCGGCCAGTCCGGACGCCAGCCCGGACGCCGGGCTTTCCCCGGCAGACTTGCACGAGATGCTGGTCAAAGCCGGCAGTGAGCACAACCTCGACGTGGACCTGCTGGCCAGCGTGGTGAAGGCCGAGAGCGGCGGCAACGTCCGCGCCGTAAGCCGCGCCGGCGCTCGCGGGCTGATGCAGTTGATGCCGGGAACGGCCGCCGGACTGGGCGTCGAGGACAGCTTCAAGCCCGACGAAAATGTGCGCGGCGGCACGGCCTATTTGGACGCGCTGCTCACCCGCTACCACGACAATCTGGCCCTGGCGCTGGCAGCCTATAATGCCGGACCGGAAGCGGTGGACAAGTACAACGGCATTCCGCCCTACCGCGAGACCCGGGCCTATGTGGCTCGCGTGATTCACGAGTTCAACCGGCGCGTCCATGCGCGTGAGGCGCAGGCCAGGCAGCCGGTGGCCTCGGCGGCATCCTCTGCGGGCAACGCAACCCGCTAAAGCAATTTCAGAGAAGCTGTAGGGCGAAACCGGCGCCGGCATCCGCGGCCGGCAAGATGCCGCCATCTACCCCAAAAGGGTCATTCGACTAGGGTTACTTGAGAGTAAGATTGGTACACATCGGATTCCGGCGGATTCGCTTGTTCGCAGGCGCAAGGATGGTCTTTCATGCCGGAGTGACTGATAGGTTGAGTCCTGTCGGCGGGAGTTGTCAGGGACCGAATGAAACAGCGCAGATGCCACCGGGTTTTCTCGATGAAGCGGTTGTTTCCCGCTTTCGCGATCATTCTCGGTTGGGCCTCGGCTGCCTGGGCCGCGCCGGCCCCCCTCACCACGCTCCGAGCCATCCATGCCTTGACGAATGACCAAGCCAGCCATGCGCTGCCCGTCACCTTCGAGGCCACGGTTACCTACTTCCGCAGCTATGAACATCTGCTCTTCGTGCAGGACGGCGACGTGGCCATCTATGTACGGCCCCCCACATCCGCCCAATTGGTTCCCGGCGATCGCGTTCTGGTGCGAGGAACGATGCAGGCGAGCTTCCGCCCGATCGTGATCGGCGAGAGTGTAACCCTGCTCCACCACGACGCCCCGCCCAAGCCCGTCCCAGCCACATTCGACGAGTTGATTCGCGCCCAGCACGACTCCATGCTGGTCACTGTGCATGCCGTGATCCATGCCGCGGACTTGATAGTGAGCACGCTGGCCCCTGCGCGCAGCGCTAGCCTCCAGATGCTTACCGAGGGCGGCCACATCGAGGCGAACCTTGACAGCGAGGATGCAAACGCCCTCAAAGGTCTGTTGGACGCCGAGGTTGAGATCACCGGAGCCGCCGCCGGAAAATTCGACGACAAGATGCAGCAGACCGGGGTCGTGCTCTACGTTTCATCCCTGGCGGACATCAAAGTTCTCAAGCGCTCCGGCGCCAGTCCGTGGTCCCTTCCGGTCACGCCCATGGACCAGGTTCTTGCCGTCTATTATCTACGCGATCTGACACCCAGGGTCCGGGTTCAGGGAACCATCACCTATTACCAACCCGGCTCGGCCATTGTGCTGCAGGACGGCTCCAGGAGCCTGTGGATTGAAACCCATACCCGCGAACCCTTGCAGATCGGCGATCAGGCGGACGCAACCGGCTTTCCCGACGCACGCGACCGTCAGTTGACCATGACCGACGCTGAAATCCAGGATAGCCACATCTTGGCGCCCATCACACCGCAGCCTGCCACCTGGCAGCAACTGGGCTTCTGGAGCGACAACAAACCGGATGGGCACCTGTACGATCTGGTCTCCATCGAGGGGCAAGTGGTGACGGAGGTCCGGGAGGCCTCCCAGGACGAGTATGTTCTGGCCGCCGATGGCCGCCTGTTCACCGCCCTCTACCGCCACCCGCACGCAATCGCAGTGCTTCCGCCCATGATGCAGATTCCGCTGGGCTCCCGGATACGCGTCACCGGCATCTGCATGATCGTGGATGCCAATACAATCAACCCCGGTGAGGAGGCGCCCTTCAATATCCTGCTGCGTTCCTTCGACGATATTGCGGTTGTCTCTAGGCCTTCTTGGCTCAACATTCGCAACCTGATTTTTGCCGTAAGCCTGCTGGTGGTAGTGGTGATTGCCGTGGGCGCCTGGGGATGGACCCTGAGAAGAAAGGTGCGCACCCAGACTGCCGCACTGGCCAAACGCATTGAATCCGAGGCCGCCTTCGAGCGGCGGATGGCCCAACTCGAGCAGCGGCGCAGCCGCGTCCTCGAGGACATCAACGGCTCCCGTCCTCTGGCTGAGATTCTCGAAGAAATCACTGAAATGGTCTCCTTCCGGCTGGACGGCGCTCGCTGCTGGTGCGAAGTCACCGATGGAGCACGGCTGGGAAATTACCCGCCGGCGCCGGAATCCATGCGCGTCGTCAGCGAACAGATTCCCGCCCGCGTCGGCTCGCCGTTGGGGGTCCTCTTTGCCGGCTTCGAACGGGGGACCTATCCGGTCGCCACGGAGATCGAGGCGCTCATTGTCGGCACGCGCCTCGCCACCCTGGCCATCGAGACCCGCCGCCTCTACTCCGATCTGCTCCACCGCTCGGACTTCGACCTGCTCACAGACGTGCACAACCGCTTCTCCCTGGATAAGCAGTTGGAAGCCCTCATTGAAGAAGCCCGCCTGAAAGCCGGCATCTTCGGGTTGATCTACATCGACCTCGACGAGTTCAAGCAGGTCAACGACCTCTACGGCCATCGCGTCGGAGACCTGTATCTGCAGGAAGTGGCCATCCGCATGAAGCGGCAGCTTCGCTCCCGCGACATGCTGGCGCGGCTGGGCGGCGACGAATTTGCCGTCCTGGTTCCGGTGGTGCGCAACCGCGCCGCCGCCGAGGAGATCGCCCAGCGGCTCGAGCGCAGCTTCGACGAGCCCTTTGCCGTAGAGGGGTTTGTCCTGCATGGTTCGGCCAGCGTCGGCATCGCCCTCTACCCGGAGGACGCCCTCACCAAAGACGACTTGTTGAGCTTCGCCGATGCCGCCATGTACCAGGCAAAAAACACCAATAAACAAAGTGAGCAAGCCCTATTCGACAACGAGAACCCCGTACTCACCCCCAAAAACCAAACCTGAGAAACGGCCACGCCTGGCGCTCCTTGCCCAGGCCCAGGCTGCAACGGCTTCGGTAAGGATGTTACTGCCCGTTCCCCAACCACTCGCCTTCCATCCCGGCGCCCGCATCGCGCGGCGCTCCATTTCCTCTCCAGGACGCCTGGAACCGATATGCAGCCGGACACCGCACCTTCAAAGGGAGTAAACTTCTTCTTCACGAGGAGGTTATCCCGTTGGCCAACTCTGCCGATAAGAACTTTCAGTGGCCAGACAACACCAGTTCCACTGGATTCTTCCCGATGAAGAGGCTCATTCCGGCAGTTGCCGTCATTCTCGGATTAGCCTCGGTTGCCTGGGGGGCGGCGCCGCCCACAACCCTGACCACGTTGCGCGCCATTCATGCCCTCAGCAACGCCGAGGCCGACAAAGGTCTACCGGTCGCATTTGAAGCGACGGTAACGTACTTCAGCAGAGCCGCCTATGTCCTCTTTGTGCAGGACGACGGCGCGGGCATCTTTGTCGGCCCCAAGCCGGAATACAAGCTCGTTCCGGGCGATCGCGTCTTGATTAGAGGCAAGATCCAGGGCAGCTTCCGCCCCATTGTGTTAAGCGATAGCATTTCTCTGGTCGGCCATGGCGACCTGCCCAAGCCTGTGCCGGCTGCCTTTGACGAGTTGATCCGCGGGCAATACGACAGCATGCTGGTCACAGTACGCGGTGTCGTTCGCGCCGCCGACAAGAACGCGGACCCGAACATTGGCGCCGCCTCCCTGCAGATACTCACCGAGGGGGGATACGTTTATGCAGAGGTGCTCGGCAGCGATCCGGATGCGCTTAGAGGCTTGCTCGACGCCGAGGTTGAGATTACCGGAGTTGCCGGCGGAATGTTCGATGGCAAGGTTCAGATGTGGGGTGTTGCCCTCAGCGTTTCCTCGCCCGCGAACGTTAAGATTCTCAAACGCGCCAGCGACAGCCCCTGGTCCCTCCCACGTACTCCCATGGATCAGGTGATCACCAGTTCTCACGTGACAGATAGCACGCAGAGAATCCGGGTACATGGAACCATCACCCACTACCAGCCCGGCGCATCGGTGGTGCTTCAGGATGGCAACAAGAGCCTGTGGATTGCGACCCAGACCGTCGACCCATTGCGAGTCGGCTATGTCGCGGACGCAACTGGCTTCCCGGTGGCGAACAACGGCTTCCTGACGCTGACCGGCGGCGAGATTCAGGAAAGCCCGGTGTACGCTCCCATCGCTCCCCTGCCGACAACCGTGAGCGAACTCGCTTGGAGCAAGCATATCTACGATCTGGTCTCCATTGAAGGGCAGGTGGTGATGGAGGTCCGGGAGAACTCGCAGGATGAGTATGTCCTGGTCTCCGGCGGCCAGGTCTTCTCCGCCATCTACCGCCATCCGTTCGGAGGCGCCGCGCTTCCACCCATGAAACAGGTTCCGTTAGGCTCCGGGGTCCGCATCGCCGGCATCTGCATTGTCGAGAGCTCCAATCCATACAGGGGCGATGTGCCGTTCAATATCCTCATGCGCACTCCGGACGATATTGCGGTCGTCGCCCGGCCCTCCCTGCTGAACATCCGCAATTTGATCCTCGTCGTCTGCGCGCTGATTTTGATTGTCTTCGCCGTAATCGGCAGAGGTTGGGCCCTGGAGCATAGGGTGCGCCGCCAAACCGCCTCCTTGGCTGTCCTCGAACAGCGGCGCAGCCGCATCCTCGAGGACATCAACGGAACCCGTCCACTGGCCGGGATCATCGAAGAGATCACTGAACTGGTCTCCTTCAAGTTGCAAGGCGCTCCCTGCTGGTGCCAGATCGCCAATGGAGCGCAACTGGGAAACTGTCCGCCCAAGCTCACCGGCCTGCGCGTCGTCCGGAGCGAGATTCCCGCTCATAAGGGGCCCGTGCTGGGCGCCCTCTTCGCCGCCTTCGATCCGCTCGCCAAACCCAGCGGCAACGAGACGGAGGCGCTCTCCATGGCGGTGGCGCTGACCG
>JBEKZR010000174.1:0-7451 GCA_049509715.1 Occallatibacter sp.
GGCCACCCCATTAATCACCTGCACTGGCTCGGGCTTTCGTTCGCACCAGCCCTGATCTGCATGATGATGGGGCAGACTTCTCTCTTCGCGCTGCTGGGGTACGTTCTGTTTCTGCGCCTGCACCCTACGCGCCCCTTCATGGCCGGAATGTCTCTCTGGCTCTGCGCGCTGAAGCCTCATCTGTTTCTGCCTTTCGGCGTTGTGCTGTTGGTGTGGGTGCTCGTCTCCAGGAGCTACAGAATCCTGGCCGGCGCGGCGGTAGCCATGGCTGCTAGTTGTGCGGCCGTATCCTGCATCGACCTGGCGGCGTGGATCGATTACGCACGGATGATGCGGACTATGGGAACCGTATCGGAAAACGTTCCATGCATGAGCGTCGCGCTGCGTCTTTGGCTCAGTCCGCGGACGATGTGGCTCACCTACCTGCCGGCCGCCTTGGGCTGCGCCTGGGCGCTGGGCTACTTCTGGACCCGCCGCCAAGCGTGGGACTGGATGAAACACGGCAGCCCGCTGATGCTCGTTTCGTTCCTCACAGCGCCGTATTCCTGGATTTACGACGGTTGCCTGGCGATACCGGCCCTGTTGGAAGGCGCGTATCTTACTCGGTCCAAAACCTGTTTGGCAGTTCTCGCCTTTGCCAGTGTCCTGATCGAGGTCGAACTCATCGGCGGCATCAAGATATCCTCAGTCCTCTATCTTTGGACGGCGCCCGTTTGGCTTGCGTGGTACCTCTGCGCAACCGCAATCAAAGGGACACAAGCGGAGGGAATTCGCAGCAATGCAGCGATTGCAGACTAGACCAGAATGAGTTTGTCGCCTTTCGACCGGCTTCACCACAGGAAATATGGGGCGCGTTCGGCGCCAGAATCGGAGCCAACTAATGAAAACAAGTCCTTGGCGCATCGTTGCCGCTCTTGCTCTGGCGGCCGCAGGAGTCGGCATTCTTGTCCTCATCGTCAAGAATAACAACGCCGGGAGGCGGGATTTCATCGAATACTGGGCGGCAGGGCAGCAGCTTATTCACGGCGCAAATCCCTACGATGGCGCGGCACTGCTGCCGATTGAGCGCGCGGCTGGCTATGATCGCGTCCAGCCTCTCATCACGTTCAGTCCACCCGTGGTCTTCTTCCTGACTTTGCCCCTGGGCCTTGTCAGCGCGAATACCGGCGTCATTCTATGGTTGCTCCTTCTCCTGGCCAGTCTCGTGGCGTCGATCCGCATGCTTTGGACTCTGCATGGACGCCCGGCAAACAGGTTACACCTGCTCGGTTACTGCTTCGCGCCCGTCATGGAGTGCCTTATGGCCGGACAGATTAGCCTTTTTGTTCTGCTGGGCGTCGTGCTTTTTCTCTACTTCCACAAGTCCCGGCCATTTCTGGCCGGAGCCGCTCTCCTGCCCTGCGCCTTGAAGCCGCACCTGTTCCTGCCCTTTGCCATTGTGCTGCTTCTATGGGTGGTGAGCCGCAAGGCGTACAGCATCCTCGCTGGATTCTCCTCCGCGCTGGCTGCCAGTTGCGCGCTCACCCTCTGTTTCGATATCCACGTGTGGTCACAATATTCAACGATGATGCACGCATCGGAAGTTTTGGAATTGCCGGTGCCCACCCTCAGCCTCATCTTCCGTGTGCTCATCAATCTCCATGCCGCGTGGCTGCAATTCCTCCCGGAAACCGCCGGTTGCGCTTGGGCGCTCTGGTATTTCTGGACGCGACGTGGCCGTTGGAACTGGATGGATCAGGGCTTGTTGCTGCTTCTCGTCTCGGTGCTGTGCGCGCCCTATGCCTGGTTCAGCGACGAAGCCGTGCTGCTTCCGGCCGTTTTGGCTGGAATCTACCGGGCCGACGACTCCGGGCGCTCGCTTCTACCGTTCGGATTCATTGCCGGAGTTGCATTGATCGAGGTGTTCGCAGATATTCCGATGACCTCCGTGTTCTACTTGTGGACCGTGCCTGCATGGCTTGCCTGGTACCTCTACGCAACAGGAAACAAAAGGAAATTATTTGCTCGGCCATCTGACGATCAACCGGCGCCGCGCCCTCGTGTATGATCTTTGTGATTATCGTTCTTGATCGATGGTCGGACCCTCGAACCGCTTTCGGCGAGAAGACAGCAAGAGGTTCAAGATGACAAGAGCGCGGCTCGATGGCCTGTATTTTCTGCTGATTGGGAGCGCCGTGTTTATCTTGCTGAGCGTCGCCCTGGAGAGCGCCGCTCCCGCCGCGTTGACGGATTTCAGAGGACATTACTATCCCGCACGGTGCCTTATTCAACATGTTGACCCGTACATGGAAGGTGAAGTGCTGCGCATCTATCGGGCGGAGGGGGGAGACAGCCCATCGGATACTGCGGAGACTCGCCAGATTGCGACGCTGTTTGAATACCCGCCAACCGTATTCATTTTGACGCTCCCCTTCGCGATGCTGCCCTGGGGGCCTGCGCACATACTTTGGATAACATGCACCATCGGGAGCCTCATCTTTGCCTCGTTTCTGATTTGGAATCTCGGGGCAAATTACGCGCCAATCCTTTCTGGGGCCCTGATCGGCTTCTTCCTTGCCAACAGCGAAGTGCTCATCATTACAGGCAATGCAGCCGGAATTGCGATAAGCCTTTGCGTGGTGGCCGTCTGGTGCCTTCTTCGGGAGCGGTTTGTCCCGGCCGGCATCCTATGTCTTGCGATTAGCCTCGCAGTCAAGCCGCAATGTGCGGGTCCGGTCTGGCTCTACTTCTTATTGGCAGGTGGAGTCTACCGCAAACGCGCACTGCAAACCCTCCTCGTGACGGTTGCAATCAGCCTGCCGGGCGTCCTGTGGGTTTGGCTGGTAGCGCCGCACTGGATGCAGGAAATGCACTCCAATATCCTGGCCTATTCGGTACACGGCGCATTAAGCGACCCTCGACTTGCTTCTATGGGCCCCGAAGGCATGATCGACCTGCAAACGGTCATCAGCTTCTTCCGGAACGACCCGCGTTTCTACAATCCGGCCAGCTATCTTGTCTGTGCGCCGCTCCTGCTCGTATGGGTGTTCGTCACTTTGCGATCCCGCCCCTCGTTCGCGAGAGCCTGGCTGGCGCTGGCGGCAATCTCGGCTCTTTCCCTGCTGCCCGTCTATCATCGGCAAATTGACGCCAAGCTTCTGCTGCTCACCATTCCGGCTTGCGCCATGCTGTGGGCCGAGGGCGGCTTGATCGGGCGGCTTGCGCTCCTGGTGAATACTGCGGGGTTCGTGGTGACCGGAGATCTTCCCTGGGTAATTGCTCTTGGTCTGATCAACAACCTGCACCCGCCCGCAACGACGCCCTCCTGGCAGGCCGTGCAGGTCTTTCCAGTCCCGCCCACCTTGTTGGTCATGGGCATTTTCTATCTGTGGGTCTACGTGCGGCGCTGTTCCGCCCATGCCCCATCCCCAGCCGCTGTAGAGCCATGCTGAGAGCCCAGGCGGAGCAGCCGAAATTGCAGAACCGATTTAAGTGCGAAACACCCGTATGCCATAGAACGGCGAGCCGGCTACCGGTCAAAATCGGAACGAGAATCGGAGCGGCAGGGAGCGGTCTCTTCAGCCACATGATCGTCAAAATTTGCTCCGCAGGTACCAATCCATCACTCGCGGCGCAAAAAAATCGAGCGAGGTAAAGATGAGACCGATCTTGGGAACATAAACCGTCCGCTTGCCGAGCTCCAGCCCCCGGATGACGGCGCGGGCAACCTGGTCTGCGCTTACCACGCGACGGATATCCTCCACGCGCCCAGGCGCCGTTCCCGCAAGCACATGTTCGCGGAACTTCGTATCAACAATGCCAGGACAAACTTTCAGGACGCTGATTCCCGTCCCTAACAGCTCGCGACGCAACGAGTCGTCGATGCAATGGAGCGCCCATTTGGTTGCACAATACATGACTGCCCAGGGCAACGACACTTTCCCGCCCACGGATCCGATATTGACGATGGAGCCGGATTGCTGTGCCCGCATATGGGGCACGACGAGCTGCGTCAACGCCAGCGCGGAAAAAACATTCACGTCGAAGATGCGCTTGGAGATTTCCGTGTCCACTTCGGTCGGGTATCCGTATTGGCCGGCGCCGGCATTGTTGATGAGCACGTCGATGCGTCCGAAATGGCCGATCGTTCGCTCTACCACCTCGATTCGAGTCTGCTTCGAGGTGATGTCCCCTGGAATGACAAGCCGGGAAGCAGCTTCCTCGCTCCGGAACTCTTCGTTCGGAAGCGCTGTCAAGGACAGTTTGGCTCCGCGCTGGCCGAATAGTTTGGCGCAACTCGCGCCGATTCCCTCCGAAGCGCCTGTGATCAGGACGACCTTCCTCGTCCACACACCCGCAGAATGCAAATTGGGTTGCATAGAATCGCTTTTTGCCTTCTCCTTCCAGTTCGCCGTCGCTCCATTGTGCAGCGTCGCGGGAAGGTCTTCCGGAGAATCTCCCGATTGCGATGCAACGACCTGCATATGAACCGGAATTTCCATTTCGTATCCCCGGCGACGACAGTATACCGCCAGTTGTCGCTGCTGCAATCCTTTCTGCTTTCGTTCCAGGGCCAAAGAACCGCGCGCGCCCCTATGAATATTGACGATGGCGACGATCCAATGCTTCATAATTGCGGCGTAAATTGGAAATGTGGTTTAAGGGACTGTGAACTCCCGTATATAGCTGTGCCCCATATCGGGCGTATCAAAACTGATGCGAAGAGCGTTTCCCGCCTTCCGGATGCTCGAGTGTTGTGGTACATATGGTTATCCGCTGCGTTACACTAACACTTCCGCCGGTAAACGATTCCTGGCAGACGATCGGTTGGACTCGGAAATGCACCTGTTTTTTGCGCTATTGTTCAATCCCGCCATCATGGGGCTGTTGGCCCTCTTTTTGTCAGTCCTATGGATGCTCAAAGACGAGCGAGACAAGACGCGTCCGATGCTTGTATTCGCTCTGACGTTGAACCTCTTTTTCGGTTTTCTTTTAACTGTCGTCATGTCCAGAGAAGGTAGTCTGCTTCCCTGGAAATACGATTACGTTCTCTTCCAGATGGATGGGGCGCTCGGTGTCTCGGCTGCCTCGATCGCGCGTCCATTGCAAGGTGCCTGCCGAGTTCCGCTCTACGTGGTCTATCAGTTGATGGTTCCCATGATGATCTGCTGGTTCCTGGTGACTCGATACCGGAATCTTCGCGGGTCGGTAGTGCTGGCTTATGTTGCCGAATTAGTTGTAGGGCCGATCATGTATGCGGTTTTGCCGGCATGTGGGCCGGTCTATGCCTTTGGCGCCCAGTGGCTTCATCCCCCGGAAGTACAGGCAAACGTAGTCCGCCTTTACTCAATGCCGAACGCGTTCCCTTCTTTGCACATCGGAACGGCCTTGGTGTTTGTACTTTTTGCCCCAGGCAGAGTGTGGCGAGGAGTATCGCTGGCATTTCTGGCTGGTACCGTCTTAGCTACGCTCGCGATGGGAGAGCATTTCGTAGTTGATCTCATTCCGGGACTTGCATTCGGCTGTTTTGCGGCAAGCGTGGGGTACCGTAGAATCTGGAGTGCGCTTCTTTACCTGGGAGTCGTGCTATTCTGGTCTCTCGCAGTCCGGTTTGGGTATTCTTTCCTGATTGTCCACCCTGGCCTGACGCGATTGTGTGCGGTGCTTACAGTGGCGCTTGCGACGCTGGCAATATTCAAAGAGTGGAGTGTGCCGGCCAGCTCGTGACCTCACCCGCTGTCACGCCTCGCAAGTGCATTTCCGCTGTCATTGAGCGCCCGTTCACATCATGCGTGCACTGCACCAGAGCCGTCACCCGGCAAAGGTGCAGACGAAAATTCGAGCGCGTCTCCCGGCTGTGTCTGCGTGTTGCGGATCGTGCCTGAGGCTAGCTCGAGCACGGAGTACGCGGAGAAACAGGCCGACAGCCTCCACGGGGGCACCTCGCTCCTGAGCTTCTTGATTCGGTTCTTGCGGTCCAGATAGATAAGGTCGATGGGGAATTGCATGCCGAAAGTGTGAACGGCTTCACAGGGGACAATCCACAGACCCTCTCCGGGGCCTAGCCCGTTGCGGCCCAGCAGCCCCTTGTTGCGCTTCGGACCACTGTCGGCAACTTCTATGCAGGTGGCAAGTACAGTGTGGCGAGTTAGGTTTAAGACCTGCAGACGGTTATCCGGGACTTCCCGGCGGCGTTGAATAAGCCAGCCTCGCAGCCCCCAAAAGTTCCAGCGTGGCGGATTCATCCGGTTGACTCAGAACCTTTCGCCTGTCTGTAGCCGCACTCTCAAGCGGACTGCTCTTCAACTTTCAGCCCCCTGAAGGCGCGATTCGCCGCCCCTGTTCAAGCCAGGGCCGGAATGGGGGAACCGTCCTTGTACACGAGCTCCGGCTGCCTGGATGGGCAGCCGGGAACCTCAGTAAGGCACGGGCGTGGAAGCAGCTGCGCCACTGGCGCTCGCCGATGCGCCGCCAAAAGTTCCGCTGGCGCCTTCGACGACCAGCGGCTGCTCCGGCTTCAAGCTTTCAATCAATTTCTCCACGGGCATGGTTGGCGGTGCCGGGGGTAGCGTGTTGGCAGCCGTCTTGGCGTCCGGAGTATTCATGGGTATGCCGGAGTTGGGCGGCAGGAACTTTCCGGGATACTTCAGCTCCGGCAAGGGCACCCCGGCCTCAATGGGAGCCACAATCTCCGGCGTCACAATCACGATGAGCTCCGTCTTTGTCTTCGTCTTTTGCATCGACTGGAAAAGCTTGCCCAGAATTGGAATGTCTCCCAGGAACGGGATCTTCGAGAAGGCCTCGGTGTCGCGGTTGTCCAGCAGTCCACCGATCCCAAAGCTTTGACCATCGCTCAATTCGACCTCGGTCTTCATTTTCCGGGTGTTAATGGCGGGGACATCAAATCCCGAGATCTCAATTCCCTGGGTAAAGTCCAGCGAACTGACCTCCGGGGCCACCTGGAGGCGGATCGTTCCGCGGGGAGTGACGGTGGCGATGAAGTTCAGGCGAACTCCATACTCCTTGAACATGATCGTAATCGCCCCCGCGCCACCCGCGCTTGCCTGAACCATTGGATAGGGATATTCGCCGCCGGCCAGGAAGCTGGCCTCTTTGCCGTTCGATGCCAGGATGTTGGGCTCAGCCAGAATCTCGGTGATGCCTTTTTGCTGCAGGGCCTCAAGGCTTGCGCCCAGATTCAGGCCGGGCAAGAAAGCAAAGAGGTTCAGATTACTAGATTGAGTCACTGTGGAGGGTGTTGTGAGGCTCGGTGATGGCGGAGAGAACTGTCCGGTTGAAATTCCGGCAATCGTGTTTCCAAAGCCGCTACTGTAAAAATTGATGCCGAGCTGTAGCTCCTTGCTGAGATCGACGCTGGTAAAGCGCACCTTGAGAAGAATCTGCGGGTCGGCGGGTGGCACATTGACGTTGAGCAGATTGACGACTTTACCGCCTGTGGAGGCAATCTTCTC
>JBEKZR010000175.1:0-7435 GCA_049509715.1 Occallatibacter sp.
TGAGCGGCTGCGAATGGCCCAGCAGCCGTTTGAATCCCTACACCGCCTTCCAACCACTCAAGCCGGACGAGATGATCGACTACGGCGTACTCGTCTACCACGGCAGCTTCCCGATGAACCAGGCCGCCGCGCTCAGCCGCGCCCAGCGCGTGTACGAACTGATGCGCGCGCACGAACTCGATGAGGCTTTGGCGATGGCCCGCGAAGCCGTAGCCATCGACCCCGTGGAGATCATCAGCCAGACCGCTCTGGGCGACATCGCCGCCGCTCTCGGCCAGAAGGACGAAGCCCGCCAAGCCTGGCAGGCGGCAATCGCCTCTGCCCGCCAACTGGAGCCCGACGCCCAGGTAAGCTACATCCCGGATCTGGAGGACAAGCTGAAGAGGCTGTGAACATGTGTAGGAAGCGGAAAGAATGAGGCACCGGGCGACCGGCCCGCTATCGTTCGATGCCGTTCTCATTCGCGAGTTCTCCAGCGGATTGCCGTTCAAGAGCGGCTTCGCGCAGTTTCTCCACGTCGGCAAGATCCTGATGCCTTCCCACGGCGAGCTTGTTTTGAATCAGGTGCTCGCGGGAGATGACGTGCGCCGGAATGTTGCCATCAATGAGACCCCCTATTCGGTTCTCCCAGGCTTCATCAAAGGTCACGCCGTCGATCTTCCGCATGATATCGATTCGCGCGGGCGGTTGGCCGATCAGGAAGACCGCATCGTCCGTGAAATCTGCCGGAGTCAAGCTGCCGAGATGCGCCCCGTATTGGGCGAGTGCGCGAAGTATTGCCTTGATGTTCTCTTCATCAGAGCGGATGAAGAGGTCCAGGCCTTTGGTCGCTCGCGGTTCAGCATGAACGCCGAACGCGTAGGCACCAACGATAAGATACTTAACCCCGTGTGCGTTGAACGCGCGTAATAGTTCTTTCAGATCGTTGGTCATTGTGGAGCGGCGCTCCTTTGAAAGCGGCGGCAAAGGCGTAGGCAGCTTCGCTGGTTTCCCAGACGGCGGAGAGCCGGTCTCCGACGGATTGGCTTCGCCAATAGCGGTAGGTTTCCAACCGTTGCGCCTTGAGGTCCGTAACCCTGCGAATTGTTTTATCAGTGCTTATGGTTCACATCCACCTTATTCCGCCGCGTATCCCAGGTCTGAAAATCCAGACCTGGGGCACCCGGTAGCTAAACCCTCTTCCCCTTCTTGCGTTGCCTCTCGTAGAAGAATGTCCCTGCTTCATAGTCATTAATATTTCCGTGGGAAATCCCAACCCGTTTCTTTTTCTCGTTGAATTCAAGCAGGAATCCGGCCGCACGAATCAAAAGTGTCTCAATTTCGCGCTCATGCTTCTTTTCCGACACTAGGTAGAACGAGAAATAACACAATTCAAGTGGCTTGGCTTTCCACCGAGATTCTAGGCGAGCAAAAACATTTCCTCGCCCGATGTAGCGAGGACAGCCCATCGAGTCGTGCGCGACGTACACTCCCTGTGGTTTGGGGAATTGTTTGAGTACATGCTTTTTCACATCTTGAAGCGCTGTGAAGGGAAGTTTTTCACCGAGTACATTGAATAGATGTTGAGCCCCGCCTGGTCTTCCCTTACCACGTTTCAGCTCCCCATATTGGACAGTCCAAGTTTCATTGTCAGTGAAGACTTTCTCGGAGACGCGCTTGGTGAGTTTTGCCTTCTTCTTGACCATCGAATTGATCCTACCCTACACTCCTCATCGACTGCCCGATTTCGTCGAGGGACATAACCGGGTTTCCTTGCGGTATCCCCTCTGACTTTAGGCGCTCGGCGGAACGTTCGGTCCTACTGCAACAGCGTCGGCTCGTCGTGGTTGCCGTTGCCGTTCAGCTCATCGGGCGGAATGATGACCGCGGCGGCCACCTTGTCTTCCGGCTCCAGGGTGAGCAGGCGGACGCCCTGCGTGGCGCGGCCGGCGGCGCGGATGGTCTTGGTGTCGATGCGGATGATCTTGCCGAACTGGCTGATGACCATCAGTTCCGAAGTGTCCTCGACGAGTTGAATGGTGTTCACCTTTCCGATGCGCGGGGTGACGGCCATGTTTTTGACGCCCTTGCCGCCGCGCGATTGCAGGCGGTACTTCTCCACGTCGGTGCGCTTGCCGAAGCCGTTTTCAGTGACCACAAGAATGCGGTACTCGCCCGGCGCGTGCTCCTTGGGCGTGATGGCCACGCCGACCACATAATCGAGCTTGGCCAGTTCGATGCCGCGCACGCCGTAGGCCGGACGGCCCATGGAGCGTACATCGTTCTCGTCGAAGCGGATGGCCTTGCCCATGTGCGTGGCCAGGAAGACGATCTGCGAGCCGTCGGTGATGCGCGCCGCCACCAGTTCATCGTCCGTGTCGATGCCGATGGCGATGATGCCGCGGGACATCACGTTGGAGAAGTCCTTGAGCGGCGTCTTCTTCACCGTTCCCTTCTGCGTGGCAAAGAAGATGAACTTGCCCTCTTCCTCCAGATCGCGCACGGGCAGAATGGCGCGCACGTTTTCGCCGGGCTGCAAATCGAGCAGGCTCTGAATCGATTTGCCCTTGCCCGCAGCGCCCACGTCGGGAATCTCGTAAACCTTGAGCCAGTAGACGCGGCCGGTGTTGGTGAAGCACAACAGAAACGAGTGCGTCGAGTCCACGATCAACTGCGCGACAAAATCCTCCTCGCGCGTCTTCATTCCCATGCGCCCGGTGCCGCCGCGCCGCTGCTGGCGATAGATAGAAATGGGCGTGCGCTTCAGGTAGCCCTGGTGGCTCACGGTGACCGCGACCTGCTCGTCGGCGATCAGGTCTTCGAGTTGCAATTCGGCGCTCTCGTCGATGATCAGCGTGCGCCGCGCGTCGCCGTACTTGTCGCGAACCTCTTCCAGTTCCTTGACGATCACCGCGCGCAGCTTCTTCTCGCTGCCCAGAATCGATTCGTACTCGGCGATGCGCTCACGCACCTGCTTCAGTTCGTTCAGCAGTTCGTCGATGGAAAGTTGCGTCAGGCGGTACAGTTGCAACTCCAGAATCGCATCGATCTGGCGCAGTGTGAGGCCTTTCTCCTCGTGCTTCAGCCGCTCCCGGTCCAGCGAAATCACAATCTCCGTCCCCTTGCCCCAGGCATACAGGTTCTCGCGAGCCTCGACGCGCGAACTCGAGGCGCGGATGATGCGGATGACCGTATCGAGATTGTCGAGCGCAATCTTGTAGCCTTCCAGAATGTGCTCGCGCTCGCGCGCCTTGCGCAGCAGAAAGACGGTGCGGCGCTGCACCACATCGATGCGGTGATCGATGAAACAGCGAATGGCCTGATCGAGTCCCAACTCCCGCGGTTGCCCGTTCAGCACCGCCAGGAAGATCATCGAGAAACTCTCCTGCATCTGGGTGTTCTTGTAGAGCTGGTTGAGCACGATCTCCGGCTGCGCGCCGCGCTTCAACTCGATGACGATCCTCATGCCGTCGCGGTCGCTCTCGTCGCGCACGTCGCCGATGTCGTCGATGATCTTGTCGTTGACCAGCTCGGCGATGCGCTCGATGAGCTTGGACTTGTTGACCTGGTAGGGAATCTCGGTGACGATGATGGCCTGTTTTTCCTTGGTCAGGCTTTCGAGCGCGGTTCGCGCGCGCATGAGGAAGCGGCCGCGCCCGGTCTTGTACGCCTGCGGAATCCCGCTCTTACCGTAGAGGAACGCGCCGGTGGGAAAGTCCGGCCCCTGCACGTGCTTCAACACGATGGCCAGCGCCGCCTCCCGGTTGTGCGCTGTCTCGGGATTCTTGACCAACTCGATGGCCGCGTTCACTACTTCAGTCAGATTGTGCGGCGGGATGTTGGTGGCCATGCCCACCGCGATGCCGCTCGACCCGTTCACGATGAGATTGGGAATTCGCGTGGGCAGCACCGTGGGCTCGAAGGTAGACTCGTCGTAGTTGGGCACGAAGTCCACCGTCTCCATCTCGATGTCGGCCAGCAACTCGCCGGCCAGGCGCTCCAGGCGGCACTCGGTGTAACGCATGGCCGCCGGCGGATCGCCATCCACAGAGCCGAAGTTTCCCTGCCCGTCCACCAGCGTATAGCGCAATGTAAACGGCTGCGCCATGCGCACCAGCGTGTCGTAGATGGCCGAATCGCCATGCGGATGGTAGACGCCCATCGCCTGGCCCACCACCTTGGCGCACTTGGCGTATTTCTTGTTGTACTCCAGGCCCATCTCGCTGAGCGTGTAGAGCACCCGCCGGTGCACGGGCTTGAGGCCGTCGCGGGCATCCGGCAGCGCGCGCCCAATGATCACCGACATCGAGTAGTCGAGATAGGAGCGGCGCATCTCCTCTTCAATGTTGATTGGAATAAGATTCGTGCCGCTGTTGGGCGGGACGCCGCCTTCGAGAGGGAGTTGGGGATTTTGATCGTCTGCCATAAGGGTTTTAAGCCCGCCGGAAGGCGGCAGAAAGGATCCGGTGAAGGCGGGGCCGGGGTCCGCGGGCTATGCTTCTATTTTATCTCTTTAAAGAGGGTTTCAGCAAGGCAAAAACATGCAAATAAGTCCTTATTTTGCTTGATTTTATGGCTTCTTCAGGAGACCTGCTCAGAAGCCCCCAAAAGCTCAGGCCGCACGGCGCGTTTTGGGCTTGGATTTGGCCCTATTGCCGGCCTTCTTTGTGGCTCTTTTCCACCGCCTCAGACCAGAAAAAACCTCAGCCGAACCCTGATTTCCCGCCCTCTACAGCAGCCCCGGCAGGCTCAGCACACAGAAGACCGCCTGCAGTAGCACGATGGCTCCGGCAGCGCCCAGCGCCAGACGGCCCCGCGCCCCCTCGTAGGCGTCAGCGAAGACCCCGCCTATAAACGTGAGCAGAAAGGGCAGCGCCCACAGCCAGGGACTCCCCGGAGCGCCGGTCATGACAAGAACCATCAAAACCAGCGCGCACACCAACGGCGCCGTGTTGCCAAAGTACCGCGATTTGCGCAGGCCCAGGAACAGCACTACAGCGGCCCCGGAGGCCACCGTGATCCCGGCGTTGGCCGTCGTAGAGAAGAACCGGCGGGCCGGATCGATCGAGAGCCACAGAAACCCCGCCGCCGAGCGGAAAACATAACTGAAGGCATCCGGCGAAAACCCGTAGCAGGCAAAGACCAGCAGCAGCGCCCCGGCCACGGCGATGAGCGCCACCGGCAGCACCTGGCTCCTGCGCCCCTCGGCCACCCACAGCATGGCCGCCAGCCCCAGCAGCGCCGCCACCGGCAGCGCGGCAATGTGGGAGGCCGCCGCCAGTCCAAAGGCCGCTGTCAGCAGCACGATGCGCGGCCGCCATTTGCGCCGTGGCCCCTGCATGGCATGGGCCACGCCCATGCAGGTGTACACGCCGCCGTAGACCCCCAGCGCCGCCAGTACCTCGGGGTTGGGCGCCACGCAGGCCCGCAGCACCGCGGGAGAAAAGCAGTAGAGCGCCAGCGCAGTGTAGCCGCCCAGGTTGCCGTAAAGCCGCCGCGTAACCCACCACAGGCCGCCGCCCAGCAGGCACCCGGCCAGCAAGAACGGCAGCCGCTCGAGCAGCAGTATGTGCGTAAGCTGGTGGCGCAGCTCCCAGGCGGAAAGCTCTCCCCCGGTCTGCACCACACGATCCTCGGGCTTGCGGAACAGGTCCAGCCCCCGCTCCGCCATCAGGTTCAGGGTCAGCGGCAGCCCGGCCAGCCGGTAGGCCAGAATCCCGTCGTGAATGTTGCCGCAGGTGGTAAAGTAGCCAGCCAGCGGCGACGGCCGCTCCCACATCTCGCGCCCGCAACGCGCATATTGGTAATCGCGATCGGTAAGCGTTTGGCGGCCGGTGAGCCACAGCCCCTGGATGAGAAAAACAGCCAGCAGCCCCGCCGCGATACGCTGCGGCAGATTGAAGTGAAAGCGGCGAAGGATTGCGAACCGGCGGGTCATCATGCTCAATGGAACCTCACCAGTCTACAGCGGAACCAGAGTCGATGTATCCCGGAAGCGCGGCGTTCAAGTCGACACGACCATCAAGCCGGGGTCCCCAGCGACACGGGATCCCTGGCGAGCGATTTTTGCACGCTGGGGTGAAGAGACAGGTCTTCGTCGCTGGGGCGGAGGAAGCGGCGACCCTGCACAAAACTCAACAGGACACAGTAACACTGGTTCCGCTCTAAACGTCAGTCCCCGCATTTGCCGCAATCCGCCTCTTCATCTCTGCGGGTCTGCAAGCGGCGTGTGGAACTCCCCGGCAAGGCTGAACTTTTCCCTCCAGACACAGGAAAGCCGCCCCGAAGAGCGGCTTTGCCAGCAAGAAATGCGGTTTAGTTTAAGATGGCTCCTACGGTCTCATTGTAGGTAGTAGGCATCAATGTGCACGTGTTTGGTCCGGCTGCGGTTGGAGGGTTCGGGTTCGGGGTGCAGTTCGAGGACCATCCGCCGAAGGTGCCCGTGCTGCCTGCAGATTGAGTTGCAGTCAAGGTGATGGGGGTGCCGATGGGGTAGGTCGCCACACAGACGGAGCCGCCAGTGCCGCCATTAAGGGTCCAACCCGGGCCGCAATGGATTACGTTCACGGTGCCCGTGGCGGAAGGAGCCGTTACCAGCCAATTGGTGGTGTTCAAGCCTTCGTTATAGACGGTGACGGTCGACAGCAATTCCGATGCTTCCGAACCCGGATAACAGGAACCTGGAGTCGTCGGCGGATTGGGAAGAACCAGGGGGCAACTGAAGGTAGCCGTGGCGGTCTGGATCGTGCCGTCGCTTGAAGTTGCTTCAGCAATGATGGTGGTGCCGCCACTCCCGTATGCAGTGACAATTCCGGCAGAAGCGCCCGTGTTCCCCCCTGTATTGGTGTCAACGGGGAAAATATTGGGAAAGGAAGAAATCCAGGTGACCGAGTCGGTCAGATCCCGTTCGAATGGTGCGCTTGAGAAGGTTCCAATCGCCAAAAATTGCCCTGTCCCCTGCAAATTGAGAACGGAAAGCGAAGTCGGAATAATCGTCAGTGAAAGCAGAGGCTCCGGCGCGGGAGTAGAAGTCACCGTGACGGACGCTGTAGCCGTCACCACGTTGCTGGGATTGCCGCCGCTGGCAGGGTTCGTCCATTCGGCCGTGATGGTGGCTGACCCCGCACTCACCCCCTTGACAATGCCGTTCCCAGAGGGAAGCCCGGAGGTGATCGAGGCATACGTTGGAACGCTGGAAATCCATGTTAGTTGCGACGAGTTTGTCACATCCTGAATAAGACCAGAACCGCCATACGTGGCCAGGGCAATCAACTGGCCTGTCCCGCCCGAAGCTGACAGCGATTCCGAGGCGGGAGTAATGGACAGCGCGGTGACGGCCTGGACTCCTCCTCCGCCGGTGACTGTGAAGGTCGCCGTGCCCGCCACCACGGTTTGGTCGGCGACGTTCGTGTAGAGGGCGGTAATCGTCGCATTGCCCTGACCCACAGCCGTGGCA
>JBEKZR010000176.1:0-7405 GCA_049509715.1 Occallatibacter sp.
GCTTGCGCCGGAGCTGCTGGCGGTGGTGCCGCTGTCGTCGTGCTTCCCGCGTCGCTCTCTGGATCGAACATCGCTCACCCTCTTAAAACTTAACCGCACTCGCCAATCCGCCGCCGATGTCCCCCGCCGCGCCAATCGCGGCATTGATCCAGGAGTTGTTTTCCTGGGCAATCTGGTTGGCCGTGGTTCCCGCCGCCGTGCCCGCTCCGGTCGCCGCGGTCTCGTAGCCCACGGGATTATCCCCGGCGGCAATGCTCATCAGCCCGCTGCCCGCCTGTTGCCATTCCTGGTACCCCTGGTTGTAATTGGCTTCCTGAATCTGCGTTTCCTCGCCGCTTTCGCTTTGCGCCGCCTTCTCCGCCACCTGCTGCTGCATCTCCGATTGCGCCCCGCTGGGCAGCGGATTGGTCCCTCCACCCTCCGCGGCGATCGCCTCGCCCGTCGCCTTCGCTGCCTGGGCGTAATTCTCTGCGGTACCCTCCACCGCCTGGGCGTTCAGGGTATTTGTCTCCTCCTCACTGAAGCCTTGCTGGTTCGGCCCGGCGGCGAATATCTTGTCGAATTGCGCTTTCAGCGGCGCGTACACAGCCTGCTGGTCGGCGTACTGCTCGGCGGTCATCTGCTGAGCCTGCTGGTAGGCCTGCATCTGCTCATCTTGCAGTTGGGTCTGCGCTCCGGTCGCTCCGCACATCCTGCATTCCTTTCCAGGTTCACACGCCGCTCTGGCGGATCAGCTTCTTCCTCAGCATTTCCCCATGGCGCTCGAACCCCAGCCGCTTTATGCAGAATCGTATCAGGCTTTCGTTCCTGCTGTCGAAGATAAGTTCCTCCGCGCCCATGGGAATCACCGTCCGCTCCAGCCACTGGCAACCCTCGGCCAGCGCCCTGAAGACGCGCATGGGCCGCGCCTCCTCGCACGGCGGGAACTGGATGAAAATCTGCACCACGTTGTGTATCGGACCTTCCATGAGCGCCATGCTTTTTATAATGTGCATCTTGAAGAAGTAGCACGGCCCCTGCCGGTCGCTGAGCAGGAACCCGTCGCGTCCCAGTCTGTTCTCCAGCCAGAATCCGGGGTCGATCGTGCCGGCGTGTTCCGGATCCGCCGCCGTCCACCGCTCCGCCAGCTCGCGATCGCGCTCGTCCGCCGGACGCAAGAAGCAATCTCCGAACTTGAAGGTATTCAGCGCCGTCATGATTTCACTGACCCCTGACCCCTGATCTCTGACCCCTGCTTTTCAATTTGCTGCACTTCATACTCTAACTGCCCGCCGCACAGCGCGCATTTCCCGATCGGGCTGCCCGGCCCGGGCTTGTGAATGTACAGCGGCGATGTCCCGCACATCAATCCGCCCAGCCGGTCGACCTCTTCCCAACTGATGAGGCTGCCAAACCTCAGAATCTTGGCATGGTCCGCGTTCTTCACGCATTGAATCTTCAACCGGATTTCAGCCATGTGCCGCCTCCGGCTCGCAGGGGTTAGGGGTTAGGCGTGAGGGATCAGAAGCCGCTTTTTTGGTGCAAATGCGGCTGTTACATAAGGTTTCCTCTTCATCGACCCATCCGCAGGCTTCACCCGTCCGTCTGTCAATGCACGGCGTGAACTCGGTACAACCGCAAATACGGCAGATTCCTCTCACTGGCGCAGGCCTCCGCAGAAACTCATTCAACTCGGCCAACTGAGCAGCTATCTCAAATAAGACTACCGCCTGGATTGTTGGCATTGCTTGACTGTTAGTCTTGAGAGCCTCGCAAGCGTGTTCTCGAAGTTCGTTCGCGTTCATCCCTATTCCCCTTTCTAAGGGATTTACGTACTTGAGTCCCTTTCAGGTTATCTGCCATGAAACTGCGAACTGACTGCTTCACTCATCGCTTCAATGTCAGCGTCGGTTGCCTTTCGCAGGGTTACCCATTGGCCGTCCGGATGCCGATAGAGAATCCATCCCGCAAGTTCATGTTTCGAGTCTGGATAGCAATACATCATCTCTTTTCCGTTCGACTCAAAGCGCAAAGGAGCAACAGCCAACTTGCGCCTAACAATTTCATCCTGCTCTTCGTGGTGCTTGATCTGTTTAGCCGTCATTCATTCCTTTCCTGATGCCACGGGAGTTAAGTACGTAAGTCCCCTTTCTAACCCCTAACCCCTAAGCCCTAACCCCTGATCCCTATCTCGCCGCTTGCTCCTTGCGCTCGTCCTCGGTCGTCGCGTAGATGCCCCAGTCCATTAGCTCATCCGCGGCGGCCTGCGTCCCGTAATCGAACTTGGTCAGAATGCAGTCGCTCACCAGGCTGCGCCCGTTGATCTTCGTCTTGTAGCGGTCGCTGTAGACGCTCACGCTCTCGGGCACCGGCTTGGGAGGATCCTGATCAATCTGCAGCAGCGGATCCCACGGCCGCGCCGCCGAGGCCGCAATCTCGCCCAGCAGAATGCTCACCGCCGGCCGCGCGCCCACCGCCGCGCTCTTGGCGCTGATGTGCACCACTTCGGTGGTCTGCCCGGTCGGGCACAGCAGGTTCACGCCCTTGACATCCCACGCCGGGTAAGCTGTGCCGCCGGTGAACACTCCCGGATGATCCCGGTCGGAGGCGTTGTCATTCCATAATGTCCCGCTTGCGTCGCGCGCCAAAATCGGTCCACCACCCACCGGAGGCCCAATCAGCAGTTGGAAAATCCCTGGGCTGGTCTCCACCGATTGCACGGCGCTTGTACCTCCCACAACTGCCGCCCTCGGGCTCCATAGCAAGCCGCTCTCCGGAGGCGCCACGCTCGACATGCGGAACCAGCCTACGGCTCCATCCGCCACGTACATCCCGGTATCTCTCGTGTTGGCGATGCACCAGCTCAGAAAGGCTGTCGCCGGGTTGTAAAGCGCACTGTTGAGGCCGCCGGTAGTGACTTTCAGGAACTGATCTCCGATCGGGAATCCGACCTCCGTGTAGCCGCTCTGCGGATTGAACGGATACTGGATCGTGATGCTGCTCACCTTTGCGTTAGCCTCCATCAGGTAGATCACGGTCCCCAAGATGTCCAGGGCGTTGTAGTTTGCCAGGTTCACCTTGTCGCAATACTTGGTCGCGTAGAAGGGATTGCTGGCCGTTCCCAGTCCCAGCACAATCTCGATTCCGCTCGTGGTTAAAACAAGCAGGGCTCCATTTTCCACCGTGATGGGCACGGCGCGGATAAAATTGCCCTCCAGCGGAATTTCGTTCAGGGCGGAAAAGCCGTCGCGCCATTGCCGGTTATGGTGTCCGGGCCGCCGCTGTAGTAGAGCGTGGATCCCAAACCCATCCAAACTCTTTGCAGATAGAAAACCGGAGCCGTCATTCCCGGTTGTGGCGGATCGTTGCTCTCGGCCACTGGCGCGGGAATAAGAGCGTTCAGCGCGCCGCCGCCCGTAGTGCTGGTGTCGGGGATCCCCAGTTCGCCATAATCCAGGCTTGTTCCCAGGGTATCGGTCGGGGTTTGGTCTTCGAGGATCAGCGTGGCTTGTCCCTGAGCCGTCCTCCAAATCCAAATCTGATCTATCTGCGTATCGGAGTCAAAGCCGTCCAGAATTTCAAGGTACGGTTGCAGGCCGCTGGTGTTGGCTGGCCCGAGAATCCCGCCGGGGATAGTCACCGGCAAAGATGCCGTGGACACCGATCCATCGATCGAATGAGTCGAAAAAGCATAGCTGACCGCGGCGGTCGTCAGCTTTACCCCCGGCCCTACGCAGGTCCAGGTCAGCGCGCCGTCGCTGGTGGTGGCTCCCACCGTCGTGGCCCAGGTGGGCTCTGATCCTCCGGAGTTCCCTCCGCCTCCGTTGGTTACAATCTGCAGGTTCTGGTTCGAGTCCACAATGACGAGAATTTGTCCCGAGACGCTTGCATTCCCGAAGGCGGTTGAAGCGGTCCAAACTCCGGATGGTCCAAAGTTCCACCAGACGGCCGTGCCGTCCACAGTCAGCGAATATGGACCTTGCCCCACTGTCCAGTTGGGGTAATTCAAGCCGGTTTTGTAGTTCGTTCCGCCAGGAACGAAGTTCATCATCACCTGAATGTTTTGGTTTGGGTCGAGTATCGAATAAAACTGGCCCTGCACGGTGTTCGCCTGCCAAAAACGCGCTCCATCTGACACCAGAAGCGGGGATCCATGGAAAGAAGATGCTCCCAGACCCCAATTCTGCAATGCCGTCCCATAGCATTTCCACTGCTGCCCGGCGTCGGCTGTCACCGCGAACTGCGTTCCACTGAAAATGGGCGCTGTCGCCCCCGTCGTTCCGTTGCCCGTCGATCCTGTGCCTGTATCCGCGGTCTGGGCATAGGCTGTGTGCGCCAGCGCGATGGTGAAGATGCCCAGCGTCGTCGAAACGATCGAAGCCACCGGATAAGTGTGCGTGTTCAAGTAAGTTGCTCCGGTAAGCCCGCTGAAGCTCACCGCCGCGCCCACCAGGTTGGGAAACTGCTCCGGAACCGCCTGCGGATTCACCCAGATCGTCACCGTCGTCCCATTCGACGCCGTAGCCACAATTTGAAGCGAGATTCCGCCCAGCGCCATCTGTATGGTTCCCGGCGCCGCGCCTTCGTTGATCAGATTGCCGGAGTTGAATGTCTTGCTCGGTCCCCATCCTCCCGGATAAATCCACTTCTTCAGCGCATTCGACCGCGTGAAAAAGAGAGTTGTTCCGACTCCTAAAAAGCGGGTCGGTCCGCCTCCCGATCCGCTGTAGACGGTGCTCTTTCCCCCGCCCGTTGCGTCATAAATGCTGCCATCGCTCCCGTCGGCGAGTATGCGGATGATCTCCTGGCCGTACTGGATGCACTTGAAGGCATAGAAACTCAGAATCGACGGAAAGGTTGTAGAGTTCCATTCCGGATTGCCCGGCCGGCGGATATCGGTCAATTTGGCGCTGATCTCCCGGTTCAGCCCATCCCACATGGAGTCGAACCGGCTTCCCTGGTAGAACTTTTTGATCAGATAGGCGGTGGCCGCGTCGCGGTACGGGCTGCGCTGGGTCCACAATCCTGTGAACTGTTCGCCGCCCATGTTGAGCGCTCCGTACCGGGTTGGGTCCGTCTGCGCTCCAGCCGCCTGTATCGGGTTAGCCATTGGTCGCTGCGCTCCTGAAAACAGGGGTTAGGGATTAGGGGTTAGGGGTCAGTTCCGGCTCGCCGCCGCTGTTGCTTGGATTCAGCAGCGCCGTCAGCCGCGCCTGCAACACGATCTGCAAGATGTTGGCCTTGTCCAAGCCTCCGAGTCCAATCACCGCATCGCGCAGTTCCATGTCGCTCACCGCGGCGATCGCCTCGTCCACCTGCTCCACGGGAATCTCCAAGCTGATCGGGAAAACCAGTTGGGGCGCATCCTCCGCTTCGGTCTCGTCCGCCGGCTCCGGCGCCTCTACATTCTCCGCTTCGGCGCTTGCGGATTTCAGTTTTTGGGCTTTGTACCAACTGATCTTCAAAGCCTTGGCTACGGCGCTGACACTTTTGCCTTCCTCAAACAGTTGGGCAGCTTTGGTTTCGAGTGCATTCTTCATAGCGGGATAATACCGTCACTCTCTCCACTATGTCAAGTGGTTTATTGCGCGCGTCCGGCCGCGCCTGTCTGCCCCGCCGCCTGGCTGCGCTGGAAGGTTCGCGTCACATTCATCCAGTCGCCGATAAAGATCGCCTTAGCCTGCTCATCCAGCCCATCCTGGGTGGCCAGCAGGCCGCTTACAAAGTCCTTCTCCCAGATCGGGAAGCGCGCGTCGTTCACCAGCAGCCCCGCCAGCGCCAGCAGCCCAATGTTGAAAAGATACCCGTACTCATCCGCCACCGGACCCCACAGGCTCCCAAAGCTGGTCATCAACGTGGGCTTCTGCTGGAAGTCGAAGTTGGCGGTATAATCCGCGTCCGGCGTGTAGTTGAAGCGGAAGGTAATGTTGCCGGCGTTGTCGTCGTACTGCGGCGCCGCAATTGTGGGCCTGGCCACGCTGCTGTTCTTGGGCAGCGCCACGGCGCCCTGCAGGGGCATGTCGTTGCCCTCCGCATCCGTCAGCCATTGCGTCTCAATCCGACCCAGCGTGGGCAGCGCTTGCGCATAATCCGTCCCGCCCAATTGGCTGATCGCGAAAGCCGCGTGCCCGCGGTTCGCCCGCCAGATAAACGGCGCGCCCAGAATGCGCTGCTTGATAATGTTCGCCATGGTAATGCCGGGCTGCTGATTGTTGACGTTCAGCAGTTGATTC
Organism: Occallatibacter sp.; assembly: GCA_049509715.1. Classification (GTDB taxonomy): domain Bacteria; phylum Acidobacteriota; class Terriglobia; order Terriglobales; family Acidobacteriaceae; genus Telmatobacter. Next base: position 6,213 of record JBEKZR010000176.1, read on the forward strand.
TTCAGCAGCGTCGAGCAGAACGCGGCGGAGTCCGAGAACGTCAGTGTGCTGGCCATCGGTCGTTCCTGCTTTCCTTCCCACGGGCTTTAGTACGGCTGGTCCGCCGTGTACGGCCCAATCTGGTCCCAGCGCCGCTCTACAACCTGCGTCAGCGGAACCAGGCTATAGACGTTCGGCTCCTTGTCGCCCTCTCCGGTCATGTCCGCCACAATCTCCGCCACCCAACCCTTGATGAGTCCTTCCTTGCCCTTCACCAGCGCCAGCATCTCCTGGCCGCGCTTGGCGTCCGCCGGGTTGGGGCTGGCCGCCAGGCACTCCGCCTCCAGCCCGCGCCGCACATGCCGCAGATAACTATCCGGGAAGGGATTCAGCGCCTGCTTGAAGGTCGCGATCGTGGGCGGCTCCATTTGGTAGTAGGGATTGATCTGGTAAGTCGGCCCGGTCTGGTTGGGCAGCTTGTCCACTCTGAATCCCTGGCTGCCGCCGCTTACTACCGTCCACGTGCAGCCGCCGTCCGTCACCGTCACACCCTCGGCGCTCTGCGCCGGCGCGCTGGGCTGGCTCGTTCCCGTCGTTCCAAAGCCGGTCAAGATCAGGATGTTCCCGTTGGCGTCCATAAAGTTCATAATCGGGTTGGCGCCCTGCGGGCCGCTCGTCACCAGCGGGTAGTAAGTTACTCCCGGCCCCGGCCAGCTTCCGAAGCTCAGCTCGGAGTTGTACATCCAGCAGATCTCTCCCGGCCGCCACATCTGCACGCTGGTCCGGCTCAGTCCGCGCCTCCAGGTCAGGTTCCACAGCGGCTTGGGGATCTGCGTGTTGTTGATGTCGATCATGTCGCAGTCTTCGCCCCAGCCGATCGGCCCGGCCGCCTGCGCAGGCTGCGGATAGTCCTGCTGCCAGCTATTCGTATAGAAGGGCGTCGCCACGGCGCGGTTGAACTTCCAGTTGAAGCGCGCCGTCAGCAGGTCGGCGAAGACGCGGTTGATCATCTCCAGAGCCAGCGCGTTGCCGTAGCCTCCAGGCACGTGCCGCGGATCCGGGATTCCCTTCCCGGCCATGGCGTCGAGTAGGGTTTGCAGAGTTTGGGAGCTGTTTGCCGTCGCACACCGCCTGATCTCTGATCTCTGAACACTGATCCCTGTTCTTGCGGCTCAGGGCCAGTTTGCCGGGGGAATAGTCGGCGCCCTGGCCCT
>JBEKZR010000177.1:0-7394 GCA_049509715.1 Occallatibacter sp.
CGGCGCCCAAAACCCTCAAGCACCGGCAAAACCTTTTGCCGCTTCAGCTCCCGTTTTCCGCATTTCTCAAGTGGAGCTGGCGAAGGGATTTGAACCCCCGACCCTCTGATTACAAATCAGATGCTCTACCAGCTGAGCTACGCCAGCCCTTCCCACCAGGAAACCAGCCCGAAACCCCAAAAAACATCCCAGCAATGCGTACGGACACACTCCCACTCCGCACACACAACGGCACAGAAATCAAGGTTAACACACCCCCGCTACCGGAGCAAACCAGACCACGAGAACTCACGCCGCCCCGGCGCAACCCGCTTGAGCGCTGGACTCCCTGCCGTCCGCCTCCGGTCTCGCCAAAAATCCTGTTGCGGGAGGACTGGGTCTTGGTAGATGATTTCTCCGCCTTCCAAATGGGTTTACAATGGTTCGGAGAGGTAAGGAGAAACTGTATGCGCAAGAGTTTATTCACCGTCGTATTTCTGGCATTTTGCCCCCTGCTCTTCGCACAACAACCACCACCCGCTCCTGCAACATCGGCGGAACAGCAAGCACCTCCGGCTGCGGCGCCGGCTGGTTCAGCGGCCCAACCGGCGCCCGCTCAACCTTCCGCGCAGAAGGCGCTCAACAATGACTCCGTCATCAAACTCGTCAAGGCGGGCCTGTCGGACGATCTGATTGTCTCCGCGATCAATGCTTCGCCAGGAACCTACGACACCTCCGCGGACGGGCTGATCGCCCTGAAAACCGCGGGCGCCAGCGACAAGGTGCTCTCGGCGATTGTGCAGAAGGCCTCCCCGCCACCGCCGGCGGCAATTCCAGCTCCGGTGCCCGCCCCGGCGCCGCTGGCAACCCCCGCGCCCGCGCCCGCCCCAACTCCTGCGCCCGTTCCGGTCGACACCAAGGCCACGGTGCACTTCTATCGCTACGCGGCGTTTCAGGGTTGGGCGCTCAAGCCCGGGCTTTACTGCGATGGCATCCTCTTGGGCTACATGAAGAATGGGACTTATTTGGACGTTAAGGTACCCCCCGGAAAGCACACAGTTTCCACTGATGACAAACAGGCTGGCGCGACACTCAACATGGAACCTGGCAAGGACTACTACTTCCGGACGGACTTAAAGATGGGATTCTGGAGTGGCTCTTTCGTGCTGACCATGGTCCAGCCGGAGCAGGGGAAATATGACGTGTCACAGCTCCCGCCACTGGATTCAAGTGACGCCGTGCATGAGCTGCCGGCTTCCCATTAGATGGTTCCGGGCCTTGGCCCGTGCTTGAAGGCTCCTCAAGCGTTTCGGTCCCCCTCGCCCATGTGAACGACGGTTCAGTTGTGTGGCCTGCCAGGTCCGCAAGGAGAATGGCGGGCTGGTTGCAATTCATTCGCTTTCGGAGGCGGCTGCAAAACACCTGAAGAATGAATTCTTCGACAGAAAGTAGCAGGAACCGGCAAAGCGGTAGCGGCGTGAGCCGTCAGCGGGCGCATCTCCAACTCCACCCGGAGTGGTAGGGTATCTCTGACGGCCCTTATGCACAAACGCACCCGCAGAACGCTCTGGATACTGGCCGCGGTCCTGCTCTTTCTGGCCATGGCCATCTTCCTGCGCTCCAAGGCCCCGCCGGAGGCCGCCCGCCTGCTGCCCGAGTCCGACGGCATTATCTACATCAACCTCAAGCCCGTCCGCGCCTTCTTCCACAAAGACTTTAAGCCGCCCCAGCGCGTACCCGAATACCAGCAGTTCATCGACGCCACCGGCGTCGACTGGGAGCGTGACCTCGACCAGGTCGCCATCGCCCTCCACCGCATGCCAGACCCCAACGGTCCCAACGGCCCCGTCGCCTACTCCATGGTGCTGATGGGCAAGCTCACCGGCAAGCGCCTCAACGCCTGGCTCGACGTCCACGCCGCCTCCCGCGAGTCCTACGCCGGCCACACCGTCTACTCCATCCCCTCCGAGGGCCGTACGGTGCGCGTGGCGCAGATCGGCTATGACATGCTGGCCGTCTCCAACACCCCCACCCCCGAGCAGATCCACTCCATGCTCGACCGGCACGCGACCGCCGCCTGGCCCTTTGCCGGCTCCACGCTGCTGAGGCAGCACTACCACGACGTGCCGCTGCTCTCCCTTGCCTGGGGCGTCGGCCAAATCGGTCTGCCCTTCAATGAAAGCGGCGCCATCCACATCTTCGGCCTCGCGCTGCCGCTCGAAGCCGACTCCACCATCGTTGCCAGCGTCACCCCGGCCCTGTCGCTGGCGGGCTCGCTCAATATCAAAGTCGAGGAGATCGCCCCCACCGACCAGGTGGCCGCCAACCAGGCCGCCGCCCTCGACACCCTCGTCACCCTGGCCCGCGCCCTTACCGCCCCTCTCGCTCCGAACGCCGCCAACAACGGCCTCAGACAGCTCCTCAAAACCGCTGAAGTGGCCCAGAAGCACAACCGTGTGGTCGTCACGGCCACGCTCTCGCCCGCCCTGCTCGCCAACCTCGCCGAGAGCGAGAATTCCCTGCCCGAATCCGCACCCGAAATCGGCGCGCCTGCATCCAAGTAATCGTTAGCGCGCTTCCCCGCCGCCTCATTCCATCACGGTTTGCTCGAATTCAGACGATCGGCCAAAAACCAAATCGCTCCGCAAGAATCAAAATCCGAGAGGTCCCATGAGCATCTTGCGCATTTTGCCCCGTTTGCCCCTCTTGTTGAGGATTCCCGCCGGATTTTGCATCCTGCTTCTGCCTTTGCTCACCGCGCGAGCCGCCGACCCACAGGCCAAACCCGCGTCCCAACACCCCGTTCTGACCGGCCAGGCCGCATTCACTGACGCCCTCCACGAGTCCCCCGGCATCCGCCGCCATCTCACCGTCGCCGATCTGCCCGCCCCTGCCCCTGAGCAGTCGGTGGACAACGGCCCCACGCTCGTTCCACGGCCCGACAACGCCTGGCCCATCGCCCCCAAGGGCTTCAAAGTCGATCTCTACGCCACCGGCCTCGACAATCCCCGCCTCATCCGCACCGCCCCCAATGGCGACCTCTTCCTGGCCGAGAGCGAAACCGGCAAAATCAAGGTCTTCCGAGGCGTCGGCGCCGACGGCAGAGCCGGCCAGGTTTCAGTCTTCGCGACTGGCCTCCACCAGCCCTTCGGCATCGCCTTTTACCCCGCCGGACCCAATCCCTCCTGGGTCTACATCGGAAACACCGACGGCATCGTCCGCTTCCCCTACAAGAACGGCGACCTCACCGCCCGCGGACCCTCGGAACATCTTGCCGATCTGCCCGGCGGCGGACGGCTGCGTGGCGGCGGCCACTGGACCCGCGACCTGGTTTTCTCCAAGGACGGCACGAAGCTCTTCGCCTCCGTCGGCTCCCACTCCAATGTGGACGACTCTGACACCCACCCCGAGGAGTTCCACCGCGCCGACGTGCTCGAGTTCACCCCTGAAGGCAAATTCATCAAGGTCTACGCCAGCGGCCTGCGCAACTGCGTCGGAGAAGCCATCAACCCCATCACCGGCGAACTCTGGTGCTCCACCAACGAGCGCGACTCTCTCGGCAACAACCTCCCGCCCGACTACATCACCCATGTCCAGGAGGACGGCTTTTATGGCTGGCCCTGGTACTACATGGGCGACCCGAATGGAGGCATACAAGACCCGCGCCATCCCGGCAAACACCCCGAGCTGCAATCCAAGGTCATTACCCCCGACATCCTGCTGAACCCCCACTTCGCCTCGCTGGAAATGCTCTTCTACGAGGGCTCGCAATTCCCGCGTGAGTTCAAGGGCGACGGTTTCGCCGCCGAGCACGGCTCATGGAACCGCGCCCTGCGCGCCGGCTACGAGGTCATTCGCCTGCCCATGCGCAACGGCCACGCCACCGGCGAATATGAAGACTTCCTGACCGGCTTCGTTACCCCCGACGGCCAGGTCTGGGGACGGCCGGTGGGCGTTTCTGTAGCCAAAAACGGCTCCCTGTTCGTCTCAGACGACGGGTCACGGTCCATCTGGCATGTGAGCTATGTTGGCGGGAAGTGAAGAGGAGTTAGCGGAGTTGACAGTCCGGCGCGAACTGCGTTAACTGCGCGGGTGCCCCAGGTCTCGATTTTGAGACCTGGGATAGCAAGTCCTTCAACCAGTCACGGCCAATCTACTTCCTCAGCCCCAGCGCCTCCACTACCTTTTCATCCACCTTTGCCGGCTGGCCGTCTTCCTTCCACACCACCCCAAATCCGCCCCGGTAATCCCACATCGTCCAGCCGATCCCGTCCGCCTCCATCGCCGTCCGCACATCCCGAATCCAGTTCATCCGCGACTGCGGGTCGGAGTGCTCCCGGTAAGCCCCGAACTCATTGCAGATCAGTGGCACATTGTTCGCATGTCCCCACGCCGCCGCCTCATCGATCAGCAGTCGTATCCGGTGCCCGTCCCAGTGCTCCAGCCAATACCGCTCCAGCTTGAACCGGCTGTCCGCGTCAGGAACTTCCTTCACTAACTCGGCCATCGAGCTCTCCGTAGCCGGATACGGAATCCCATGCGTATAACTCCACCACGCCTCGCCCCATCCCGCTCCCTGATGCGTAAACTGGTGCGGATCGTAGAAGTGGAAGTTATAAATCACGTTGCCGTCGCTGAGCGGATGCATGGCCAGCAGGTCCTCGATGCCGGAGTAATTCGGTCCCGTGGCAATGATCGTGTTCTTCGGCGCAACTTCGCGGATCGCCGCGGCCAACCGCGCCTGGATTCCCGCCCAACGGTAAGGGTCGTACACTTCCGGCTCGTTCAAAATCTCAAAAAACACCCGCTCCGGGTCGCGCGAAGCATAGTGGCCGGCCAGCCGCCGCCACAGCATGGTCAGCCGTTCCACGGCATCGTTGCTGGCCCGCAGTTGCTGCTTGTAGTTGTCCTCCGGATGCAAGTCGATCTGAACCGTCAATCCATAGGCCAGCATGGTATCCACGGCCTTGTCGAGTCGGCCTATAAAGTCGGCGTTCAGTCCGTCCTTCCCGCGCGGCCACTGCTCCAGAGGCGCGGCATCGATGCTGAGGCGCACATTGTCGAAGCCCAGCCTGGCCATCAGCGCAATGTCCGCGGCGTCGGTATAGCGATCGGTCCGCGCCGCCGAGTAATCGCTGGCCGACTGGGCAAACCACTCTGAGGCGTTGATGCCCCGTTTCAGGTGCTGGGCGCGGGCAAAGGCGGTCTGCAACTCCGCCGCACGATCCTGCGCGAGAGCGGGGCAAGCCGCCACGAGGAGAAAAACAAGACAACGCGAAAGAATACGCATGAGTGGGACTCCTATGCAAAGATGCGACGTGTCTACCATACTACCGGCAGCCCAGGGGCCGAATGCGAACGCAACCCGCGCTCAAACAACAGCGGCTCCCACGCGATGGGGAGCCGATGCTGAATCCGTTGCCGCGTACGCGTCACTTTGCCAGCGCCGCGGCATAGCTGGCGTCTAGGAACGCGATCTCCTCGTAGGTGGTGCGTAGATACTTGTGAGGATTGACCGGAACGTTGTGGACGCGCACCTCATAGTGCAGGTGCGGACCGGTGGCGCGGCCCGACTGGCCCACGTAGCCGATCACTTGGCCGCGAATCACATGCTGGCCGGGCACAACCGCCATCGCTGAGAGATGTCCGTAGAGAGTGAGCACGTCGTGGCCGTGATCGAGCACAATCTCGCGGCCGTATCCGGCGACCATCGATGCCCCGGTCACGTCCCCGTCGGCAGCGGCGCGCACCGGCGACCCGTAGGGCGCGTCGATGTCGATGCCGGAGTGGAAGGCGCCTTCGCCGTTGATCGGATCCTGGCGCTCACCGAAGCTCGATCCCACGCGGCCTTCCAGCGGCCATAGCGAAGGCGCGTCGGCCAGTTCCGTCCAGTCGCCGGCAAAGCTGGGCGACAGGCCGCTCTCCAGGGCGCGGGAGACCCGGCCCGACATGGCCTGCGCGCGCAGCACATAAAACTGATCGATGGAGAGCTTCACCTGCTGCTGGTTTACGTCGTCGGTAAGGGCCAGGCTGGCGGGCATTGGTTCCGCCGCGGCGCTGGCGGCTGCCGTGGCCTTGGCCGAGGCCAGCCTGTTCTGCCTCAGGCCGTACAGCGCCGTCACTTCATTTGCCAAGGCTCCCAGCGAGGCCACTTGCACATTGCGGTCATGCGCAATCTGGGCCATCTGCCTGTAGCCCTTGCGCAGCGTCTCCCGCTCCTGGCGGACCTGGTTGAAGCTCTCTGTCTTGAGCAGCATGCGGGTGTAGGAACCGGCCAGTCCCACGATGGTGAACGCTCCCACCAGCGCCGCGGCAACAAAGCCGTACGCATAACGAAGCGGAATCGGTATCTTCCGTATCCGCCCGTCCTCTTCCCGTGCAACGAAGAGAATGTAATAGCGTTTGCCCAGCATCTTGGCCTTTCCTCCCTCCACCTGCGAGGGGTTCATTCCGCCGTGTACTCAGAAAAGCGCAAGGCATAGGGGCTTTTCAGCCCGTGAAATCAATACACACCCGTTTGGTTGCAAACTTGAAACGTTCGTAAAGCCTAGCAAACCCTCCCGCGCCGGGTCAACGAAATCCGCAGGGAAAATCATTTTTTTGCCACCTTTCTCTGCCCTCCGTTCCGGCTTCGAGCTCAGAGCCCCACATCAAGCTCCGCCTAATTGTCCTGTTTCGATACACATACAAACCGCTGCTTTCGCATTAAACATCGGCAAGCTGATACATTACTTTAGATTAACCGCAAAGTTACTCGTTCTGGCCAAGAGGCTGGTCCCGCCCCCAACTTCCTGATTCTCATTCCCTCAACTACACTCCTCCACCGCTTTGCCCTATCCTCATGGAATGCGATCCCGGCAGCAAATGCGATCCCGGCAGGCCGGCTCCCTGAGCGAAGGCCAAGGCGGGGAACTGGCCCTGCTCCGCCAGATCCGCAGCCGCGCGGCACAACCCTCCTCGAGCGTGCTGCGCCTCGGCATCGGCGACGATTGCGCCCTGCTCCGTCCCCGTCCCGGCGAAGAGCTCGCCGTCACCACCGACCTCTCCATCGCCGGCCGTCATTTCCGCCTCGACTGGCACTCGGCCGAATCCGTCGGCCATCGGGCTCTGGCTCGAGGTTTAAGCGACCTGGCCGCCATGGGCGCACGCCCCGTCGCCGCCTTTCTTTCCCTGGGCCTGCCGCTTGAGCTCACCACGCCCTCAGGCCGCCGTCCAGCCTGGGTCCAGTGCTTCCTCGACGGCCTGCTGGCCCTCGCCGCGGCCCACAAAACCCCGCTCGCCGGCGGCGACCTTTCCGAGTCCCCCATCCCCGTCGCCGACATTGTTCTCATCGGCGCGGTCCCCCGCGGAAAAGCCCTGCTTCGCTGCGGCGCCCGTCCCGGTCACCTGCTCTACGTCACTGGAACCCTTGGCGG
>JBEKZR010000178.1:0-7375 GCA_049509715.1 Occallatibacter sp.
ACCACGGTCGCGAAGGTGATCAGGTAAGCAAAAGCCACGACTTTTGCAGCCGTTCGTTGCGATTTGTCGATAGAGCTGGTGGTCATTTCATTGCCTCCAAAGGAGCTGGAATAGGCGAGACAGCGATAAGCACAGGAATTCTCGACCCGATTATGGTAAACGGATGAGGAGAAAAAATATTGTATCGGCCTGAATCGGACCGGGAATCTGCCTGCCGCAAGACTATCCAGTAAGCCTGTATCAGCAGGCCTCGATGGGCAAAAGGATTTGGTCCTCGCGTCGTCTCATCCATTCCGGCCTGCCCGCCTCACACCTTCATCCGAACCGCAACATTTCCCCGGAATACTCACTGCACGAATTATGGAACCTGTGCAAGCTGCTCTGCGTAGTTTTGCCGGAGGTTATCGTAGTGAATCATTCCCCAACTGCTGTTCACAACGGAGCGGCTCGCCCGAAAGAAGGGCGAGGTCCCGCATGGTTTAATCTTCTCGCGCTCCTGATATGGCTATCGGCGGGAGTTGTCGTATTCCTTCCATTTGCGCTGGACACCTCGCCTTTGGACGCAGTGATGCTGCGGGTTCCGGGCAATCAGGGCAACTGGTGGCACTTTCTAGCCGGTGCTCCTTGCTTTCTTGCCTTTCCGATGATTTGGCTGCGGCTGCGCGCGCTTTTTTCAACACAGCTCTCGACGCCGATTGGACGGCGCCTGCTCTGGAGCGCTGCCTGCTTGTCGATTGCCGGCACCATCGCGGTCGAGACGCCATTTCTGTTGCATCTTGCCGGAACCAGCGAATGGCAGCGCTTGTCGGTCTTGGGCCTGGGCTTCGGCATCATGATCGCCAGCGCCGTACTTCTGTTCATGCGCCGAAGCCACATCGCTCCCACCAGGGCGTGCCTTGCCGGCCTCAACACAGCCTATCTCGCCAACGCGGCATTGGCTCTTGTCGTTTACAGCGACGCCCCAGGGAAGGTCGAGACAAGATCTGGCTGGCCGGTATTGATGGTGATCTTCTGGCCAATCCTCCTCGAGCTGATTTGGATCTACATCCAGAGTTTCCGGAAACAGGCGTCGTAAATCAACCCTCGCTCTGCTTGGCCCGCTTTCTTGTTGTCTGAAAGCGGGTCTTGCTTCAATGGTTCGCCGGCAATTCTTCTCAGCGGATGCCATGTCGCTGAGGCGCGAATTAGACCGAGTAAAAGCCTGCCTCGGAACCCTTCCAGCTCGCCTCCGCGAGCAGGCCTCCATGGGCGAAGGGACTTGAGCCCGGATTTCTATTCGATTCATCATTCTGAAACCTCAGTAGTGGTAAAATCGTAGGGATTCTGGGACAAAAAAGGAGATTCCGGTTCAGGCGTGTTTGGGAACTTGTTCCCCGCTGCTCACCGAGGAGTCTTGATCATATGCGGCAGAATGGAAGAAGAATCGTAATCATCGGCGGTGGCATCGCCGGCCTTTGCACCGCAGTTTATGGGTTGAAATGCGGCTATCAGGTTCAGGTGCTTGAAATGCACGAGATGGCTGGCGGTTTGGCGATGAGTTGGCACCGCGGTCCTTACACCTTCGAGACCTGCTTGCACTGGTTTGTCGGCTCAAAACCCGGTGGTGAGTTTCACGCGCATTGGCAAGAGGTCTTCGACGTAGACAAGCTCAGGTTCATTGATTCTGATGAGTTTGTCCGCATCCAAAGCGAAATCGGCGACAGCTTGAGTATTTTCACCAATGTCGACTGCCTTGAGGCCGAACTTCTCAGGCGATCACCGCGGGACGCGGCTGCAATTCGAGACTTCACGCGCGCGATACGTATTCTTGGCAAATTCAAGATACTCGACCCCTCGGGCAGTCTGGCCGACAACTGGCTGAACATGCTACGGGACCTTCCTACCTTTCCGCTGCTGGGAAAATTGTCGAAGATAAGCGGGGAACAATATGCCAATCGTTTCTCCGACCCGCTTCTGAAGCGCTTTTTCTCAAATGGGGACATTGGAAAGATGTCCGCGATCGCCATGATTCTTTCTTTGGCATGGATGAATACAGGCAACGCAGGCTACTGCATTGGCGGCTCGCAGGCGATCATCCGTCTTATCGAAGAAAAGATTGCAAGCCTGGGTGGTACGGTCCGGTTCAAAGCCCGGGTTAAACGCATCCTGGTGGAGAATGATACTGCCGTGGGGGTGCAATTGGAGGACGGCGAGAAGATCATGGCCGACTGGGTGATCTCCGCCGCGGATGGCCATGCCACCATCTTCGACTTGCTCGACGGAGCGTATGTCAATGAAGCGACCCGCAAGCTTTACGCCGAAAGGGAGCTGTTTGCTTCCTATCTTCAGGTTTCTTTAGGAGTGGGGCTTGACCTCAGCGATCAGCCTCCCATGTTGACCCGTATGCTGCAAGCTCCGCTCACGGTCGACCCTGGCACTGAGCTAGAAAATGTCGGGTTCCGCATCTTCCACTTCGATCCAACCTTTGCACCGCCCGGTAAAACCGCAGTCACCAGCCTTCTACCCACGCGCAACTTTTCGTACTGGACCGAACTGCGTAACAACAACCCTGCCAAATATCGCGATGAGAAGCGCCGTATCGCTGACGCAGTGATCGGTGTTCTCGACAAACAGATCCCTGGCGCGCGCGCAGCCATCGAGACCGTCGACGTATCCACACCGGCCACAGTCATTCGCTACACTGGCAACTGGAAAGGAACGATGGAGGGGTGGCTTGTTGAGCCAGGCGCGAGCTTCAAGCCTCTACCGAACACGCTGCCCGGACTAGACCGATTCCTCATGGTTGGCCAATGGGTGATGCCGGGAGGTGGTCTTCCTTCCGGTCCGATGACGGCGCGGCCAGCGGTGAAAGCGATCTGTAAGCACGATCACTTGCCCTTCAACCTCCATGCAATAGAGGCCAATAAGCATGAACCGGTTGCGGTGTGATCGCGACAAGCACATCGAGCACTTCTCGATGGGCGAAGGAATATAACAAGCCTCAGATGCCCACTCTGCATTACGAATCGCTTTGAAACGGCCGCTTTTCACAATACGTAAACTCTGAAAAAGCCATACAATTCAGGCAAATCGTATGATTGGAGATTCTCATGAGTGACGAATCTTCGCGCATTCTTGTCGTCGGAGCCGGAGTCAACGGTTCCGTCTGTGCCGCCGAATTGCACCGGGCCGGGTTCAACGTCACCGTTCTGGTCCGCCCCGCTCGATGCCGGGAACTGATTGAACGGGGTCTCGAAATTGAGAACCCGCTCAACGGCGCGCGGACCGTGACCAGATTGCCTTTCATTGACCACCTGGAGTCCACGGATATCTATGACTACATTCTTGTCGCCGTTCGCAAAAATCAGGTTAGGGAACTTCTGCCGGCGCTCGCTCAGAATGCTTCACCATGCGTGGTATTCATGGTCAACACAGTTTTGGGTCCCGAAGAGTGGGTTGCGGAACTGGGGGCGGATCGCGTTCTGCTGGGCTTCGCCTTCGCCGGAGGCAGGCGCGAGGGCAGCCTGGTACGGGCCATGCGCGTCAAAGGAGCTTCCACGCCCTTCGGCGAAGTCAATGGCGCTGTCACTCCAAGGCTCACGCGCCTGATCGGCATCCTCAACCGCGCTGGACTCAAGGCAAGATCAGAGCCGCACATGCCCGACTGGCTGGCCAATCACGCGGCGATGGTCGGGCCTTTCGCAATGCTCATCCTCAAGCACGGATGCGATACCTACGCCCTGGCCCGTTCCAAAAGCGATCTGCGTTTGCTCGTTGATTCCGTGCGCGAGACGCTGAAGGTGCTGCGCGCCACAGGACGCCGCATTGTTCCTCGCGCCCAGGAAGTGTTCTACAGACTTCCGCGATTCATTCTGGTCGGTTTGTTCCGGGCTTTTCTTTCTACCAGATTTGCCGAGATCGGCGGCGGTTGGCATTGTTCCCAGGCCCCCGATGAAATGAACCAGTTGGCAAGCGAACTCAAAGAGCTTGTGGAGCGATCCGGTCTCCCAGCGCCGGCTCTCCGGCAGATCCTCGCGGAATCTTAATTGACGCGAGCGATGATCTACACCCCGGTTCCTTTCCTGGCCGTTCGCTGCGCCGGAATGTAGACCGCGCGTTCCTGGCCTGCGTTCCTCCTGCTGCATTGGTTTCAATCGCGCCTCCGCGCCGGGGGGGCGATCTTTTGTCTCTTCGTCTTCTGCTCGTGGCTGTTCTCGCGCTTCCCGCCGCCGCCCTCGCCGCCTACCGCGTGCAGGCCGCGTCCGTGCCGCAAAAGACTGGCGAGCAGGCCTCCATGGGCGAAGGGATTTGAGCCCGGATTCGTCTCCCGGACCGCTCCCGCAAAAATTCTTACAAAAAAATCAACTTTAGTCTTGACAAGAATCGTCCATAGCACTATACATAGCTATACGAGGTATAAGGCTATGGCAAAACTTAGGGCGCAACCCGCTCTCGACGACCAGCCGGACCGCTGGGAGGCGCAACTGCGCAAGGGCGCAGTGGAGATGGCGGCTCTGGCCAGTCTCTGGCAGAGACGCCTGTACGGCCTTGAAATCATTCGCTTTCTGGAGAACCACTCCCAGCTGGTTCTGGCGGAAGGAACCATTTACCCCATCCTGAGCCGGCTCAAGGCCGAAGGTTTGCTCACCTCCGAGTGGGTCGAAGCCGAGGCCGGCCACCCGCGCAAGTACTACTCGCTCACCGATGCCGGACGCCGGCGCCTAAGCCAGATGGCCGAGGCCTGGACCAGCTTCGCCCGCGGCCTCAGCCGCCTTCTTGAACCCGTATTGCCTCACCCCACGGACCAAGACCTGTCCGCGGGGACCCCGGCACCAAAACAAAAGGAGACACCCCAATGACGACAGAAACGCAGATTGAAAACTATCTAACCGCCCTCCGCTTGCATCTTGGCCCGCTCACTATCGCTGAGCGGGAAGAGATCGTGCGCGAGATCAACGCCCACATTCGCGATTCCGCCGAGGAACCCGGCGCTTCGGTTGAATCCGTTCTTGCCCGGCTGGGGCCGGCCGAGGAGTTGGCCGCCCAGTATCGCGAGGGGTTTCTCATCCGCCAGGCCAGCCGTAGCATTTCGCCCATTGTGTTGTTGCGAGGCACCCTCCGGCTGGCCACGAAAGGCGTCTTCGGGATTCTGGTCTTCTTCCTGGGATTGTTCGGCTACATGATAGGAGGCGGTTTCTTCCTGACCGCCGTGATCAAAGTGATCTTCCCTGCGAATGCTGGTATGTGGTTCAAGAACGGTTATTTCTTGTTCTGGGGAGCGAGCAATGTACCGCCGGGGCCTCCCGCATACGAAGTTCTTGGGTGGTGGTGTGTTCCACTGGCGCTCTTTACAGGCAGTCTCATCCTGGTGCTCACCACGGCGGTGATTCGCGCCAGTCTGAGGGTTTCTCAAGACTGGCAGTCAAAGCTGTAGCGCAACTCCCGCCGGCTTCCACAAGGACACAGATTGGGGAAGCGGCGGGAAGCGCAGACGAAGGAATCAGGCTCGAGGTCCCTGCCTGCAATCAGCCCCGTCGCCCCGGTGCTACATTGGTTTGGTTCCCACTTTCTTGCCGGGGTCTCGCTTCTTGCCGGGTTTTCGCACGCTGTTTGTGGCTGTTCTCGCGCTTCCCGCCGCCGCCCACGCCGCTTCCCGCGTGCAGGCCGCGCCGGTCCCCGCGGAGATGCGCTCCACGGCCTTCACCGTCACCGTGAACGGCCAGCCGGTGGACGTGGCCCACGCCGCAGCGAGTTATGAATATGTCAGCTTCGACGTGATCGGCCCCGTGGACATTGCCATCACCGCCGCCGAGCCGGGCTTTTGGGACCGCGGCGTGGACATTCAGCCCTGGCGCCTGGCTCTGCGCCCCACGCGAGAGGGCCAGACCATCCGCTTCCGGCTCGCAGGGCCGGCCAAGCTCTCCATCTCCCGGCCCGGCGACTTCCTCAACCACGCGGCAATGCTGTTTCTGTTTGCGGGATCACCGCCGCCGCCTCTGCCGCGTGACCCAAAGATTCATGCCTGGCAGCCGGGGGTCTACCGCGAAAGCCTCAATCCCAAAAGCGGCGAGACCCTCTACCTGGCGCCGGGCTCCTACTTCTTCGGCAGCCTCAACCTATGGAAAGTTGAGAATGTAAAAGTTTTGGGCCGCGGAACCATCGTCTATGACGGACCTCAGGACCCCAACAGCGACGAGGGCTGGATGCAGAAGCCCGACTGGCATTGCGTCGGCGCGCTTGAAGCCCGCAACGTCGAGATCGACGGCCTCACCTGCATCGTCCGCTCGCGGACCTGGTCCATCCAGATGAAGGATTCAACCGGGTTCACTTTCGACGATCTGCGCGTGATCGGCGGCAACCCCGGCAACGCCAACCAGGACGGAATGGACTGGCTGGGCGGCGGCGACGCCATCGTCCGCGACTCTTTCCTGCGCTCTTCGGACGATGTTTTTTCCATGCAGGGCAACTGGGACGGCTACACCGACGAGGCGATGCTCCATCCCGGACACGACGTGCAGAACATCCTCATCGAGCACAGCGAGCTCTCAACCAGTATCTCGAATGTCGTACGCGCCGGCTGGCCCCGCAAGACTTATGACTCGCGCAACTTTACCCTGCGCGACTCTGACATTCTCCACGGCGGCATCGGCGCCTGCGGCCAGACCTTCGGCCTCTTCGGCTTCTGGGGCGCGGACGGCGCCAAGGGCGATCACTCCAACTTCACCTTCGAGAATCTCTTTCTGGACAACTGGTACTCGCTCCTGCAGATGGAGCAGGAATACCCAGGGTTGCGTGGATTCACCTTCCGCAATATCTGGGCGCTGGACCAGCCGCCGCTGGCCGATTCCACGATGATGGGCGACGTAGCGGAGGTGACCTTCGACAATGTGAAGTACGGCCAAACCCGCGCGGCCACTGATGCTGATCTGCCGCTGGCGGTCTCCAGCGGCGCTGCGGCAGCTCACTTTACCGCCAGCCACAACCCGGTGGCGGTGTTTACATTCGATCCGCCGGTTTTTGCGCCGGGTGAGACAGTCACCTCACCGCGCAATCCTCGCCCGGCGCACAATACACCTGGCTCTTTGGCGACGGGACTAGAGGACACGGCCGCCGCGTGCGCCATCGCTTCCCCGACGCCGATGGCACCCAACTCGACGGATCGGGCCGATTCAGAGTGCTGCTTCATGTCGAGGACCAGCAAAGGAACCAGGATTCGGTCCGCCAGGACTGGGCCGCGCAGGGAGTGGTGGTTGTGGCTAAATGGCACGAGGCCGCAAGCGTGCTCAGCCCCACGCTGCCCGGCCTCACATGGCAGATCTATCCCGGAGAATGGACCGAACTGCCCAACCTGGCCGCCGAGCACTGGGTTTTCAACGGCGAGTCGCCCAACCTCCAC
>JBEKZR010000179.1:0-7334 GCA_049509715.1 Occallatibacter sp.
TGGCCAGAGGACGCCACGCTGAGGCACGCAAACTGCTGGCCATTGGCCAAGACCCAATGGCCCAGCGCAAGGCCAAGAAGACCGCTGAAAAGGCTGCTGTCGAGAATTCCTTCCAGAGCGTTGCGTCCCTATGGCTGGAACATTGGCAGGATGGGAAAAGCCCGCGTCATGTGGAGTACGTAAGGCGGCGCATAGGGACAGATATTCTGCCCTGTCTGGGTGCGCGGCCTCTTGCGGAGATCGAGGCGCCGGAACTGGTGGCGATGGCCAGCATGATTCAGGATCGCGGCGCACGGGATATTGCCAAACGGGCGCTGGAGACTGTGGGACAGGTTTTTCGCTACGGCATCGCCCACGGCTACGCGAAGCGCAACCCGGCCAGTGACATCCGCCCCAGTGACATTCTGAAGTCCACGCGTAAAACCAACTATGCCCGCATCGATGCCAAAGAGCTGCCCACCCTTCTCAAACGCATTGAGGTTTACCAGGGAACCCATGTCACACGGCTGGCGATCAAGCTGATGGCACTCACCTTCGTTCGCACCAGCGAGCTAATCGGGGCCAAGTGGGCGGAGTTCGACTTGGAGAATGCCCGCTGGGACATTCCTGCCGAGCGCATGAAGATGCGTACCCCGCACATTGTGCCGTTGGCCAGGCAGACATTGGAAGTGCTGGAGATGTTGCGCGACTTGACCGGGCACAGCGAATGGCTCTTCCCCGGTGATCGCAACGCCAGCAAGCCCATGAGCAACAACACCATCTTGAAAGCATTGGAACGCATGGACTACAAGGGCCGCATGACCGGACATGGCTTTCGTGGTCTGGCCTCGACGATCCTCCACGAACAGGGGTACGCGCATGACCATATCGAGTTGCAGCTTGCACACGCTCCCCGTAACGCCGTGAGCGCCGCGTACAACCACGCTCTGTACCTGGGCCCACGCGCCAAGATGATGCAGGACTGGGCGGACTTCCTGGAACGAACCCAGCGCGGGGGCAAGGTAATTCAAATGCCCGACAGAATCGCATAGAGAGTGGACGGGGCACGCACGATGCGGAAGAAGGTTCTGTCCGCGGGCAATATCGCGTCAGCGTAACCGCTGGCCCATGTCTCGCCAACGTGGGCGTTGTATCCCGAGCAGCTTCGGAAGTGACCGCGCCCTGGACTTCTTCTGATTGCGCTTCGCTCAGTGCCGCTTTCGGGCTGCGGTAACCCTCGCGCGCCTCAGCGGGCAATGCATGACCTTGCTGTGCCACGCCAGATGCTCCACCCGCGAGGCCGCAAGCTCGGAGCGCCGCAGGCTGCCGGCGAAGCCTATCAGCACCGGCGCCTTGTCGCGCGCCGCGGCGATCAGACCCTCAAGCACGCCCAGGAGATTGACGATCCTGTCTCGCGTCAGTGGCTTCTTCCTGGTTTGAGCAGTCCCGAGCGTCCGGCGGATGCCGTGCAGAGTGTTGGCCACCAGGCGGTGGTTCATCGTGGCCGGAGAGTCGAGCCCAGCCATCTTGTCGGCGGAGTTGATCGAGGTCAGCCGACGGGTGATGGTTTCGGCCTTTCTTCCCTTCCCCGCCAGGGCGGTCGTATGAAACGGGGTGCGATTCAACAAACGATACAAGAATCCCCCAGGAACTCCTTCAAAACCCCGCTGGCGTGGCATTGAGTCGAATTATGTTCCATGCGCGACAACAATCTGACCACGGGGTCATCGAAAAGCGGCCAATGAACATGACCTGGGGCATTATCTCCGACGAGGGAAATTAGCCTCTTCCGGTTCTCTAACCTTGTGCCGGGCCGGAAATCAGAAAGTCTTCCCAACTGACACTCAGGACGCCGTGCCGCCGGGCAATCTTTTCATCTCCGGGTGCGCAGATCACCAGAGGTGTGAACGCCGGATTTCGGCGGCAAAACTCAAGTAGGCCCCGAAGCGCCTGGACATCGATTCTTCCTGTCTTGACCTCCGCCGCCCATTTACCCCAGCTACCCTCCAGCACAGCATCGACCTCCAGCGGTTCCTCGCGCCAATACATCACCTGTTGGCCCTGGTTAATCGCGAAGGCGAGGCAGGCATTCTCGACCCAGAAGCCGAAGCGCCCTGCCTCACGAACAGGGTCAGGAGCGCCATCGGGGTGCATGGCCGATAGAAGGGCGTTATTCAGCGTCACGAGTTTCGGCGGAGATGCCCGGCGTCTGTGAGCCTGCGCTGAATACTTCTCCAGGGTCGCAACCAGATAGGCATCCTGAAGCAGTGCCAGATAATGAGCGACCGTTTCGAGGGCGCCGCTGTCCTGAAGCTGACCCTGCAGTTTTTGAAGCGAGACGATCTGCGCGGGCGAACCGGCGGCAATGGCGAACAACTGGCGGAGCAACGCGGGACGTCGCACCGCACCCAGAGCCAGCACATCGCGGCCGATCGCCGGCTCGATAATGGCGTCGCGGACATAAGCGCGCCATCGTGTGGGCTCCTTCTGGAATTCTTGAGCTCCGGGATAGGAACCGAAGCGAACGAGATTGATGGCAGCCTCACGGGGCTGGAGATGAAAAGCTGCTGCCAGCGCAGCGGCAGGCCAATGACTCAGTGTCCGCCGCTCAAAGCGTCCGGCCAAGCTCTCCCGCGAGCCTGTGGCAACGCGCAGGGCCGAGGAGCCGGTAGCCACAACATGGATGGGAATATGGCGTCGGCGAGCGCGATCCCAGTGGCCCTTGAGCTGTGCTGCCCAATCGGAGAGATGATGCACCTCGTCCAACAGCAGAACCGCTGTCCCCCGCTGCGCGCGCGCTTCCGCTTCCGCCCAACAGCGCTCCACGAACCCCGGGAGCGCTGCGTCCGGCTCGTCGCCAGCTGCGTATACAGCTTGATCTCCAAACCGAGTTGCGATTTCCAGAAGCAACGTGGTTTTGCCCACTTGCCGCGGCCCGGTGAGAAGCTGGATGCGGGCTGGCGCGGCTTCCCTGAGCCGGTCGAGCAGCACCTCGCGGCATGGCACGTAGGCGTTCTGAATCTCAGCCATAATCGAATAATTATTCGACTATTACCGACAAATTGTCAACTCTAGGCCGGGTATATCTGATTCAAATTGCGAAAAGTAGAGCTCTCCAGCCCGGTCGATCCAAGCGCCATACGACCGCCCATCGCCGAAGTAGAGTACTCGCCGGCGGCCTGGGTGGTCTCATATAAAGGATCGCCGGCCGGAGAGCCGGAAGTTGCAGAGCGTCGGGGGAACGGCTGACCGAAGCCTGCGAGGTTGGGGGCTGGAAAGTGGGGGCTATAGCGGCTCCACAATCTGCCCGATCGAATCTCACGGTGCCTGGTTGCCAACGGCTGCGCAGTCCAGCATATTCTCTACACCGGTACCCTCTTCACCCTGGAATGTGTTCGGACTAGAGCGATGATCAGCAGACGTATCGGCGCCAAAAAGCAGCAGCAGACGGCCCATTTGCATCTGGATAGAGTTTTGGCAAGGCGTGGGCTCGTGAGCGGATTGATTTGACTAGGCTGCACTCTGGCCTATACTTATAACAGTATGATTCCCAGACACTTGCAAACACTCTTCTGGGATACGAACCTTGACACCTTCGAGCCCAAGGCCTATTCCGACTACACTATCTTCCGTGTTCTGGAGTACGGCGATGAGGAGGCAGTGACATGGTTGCGGCAGACGTTCTCGGAAGCCGATATCCGAAGGGTGCTCGTGACGGAGTGCCGCCTCTCGGAGAAGTCCGCCAATTTCTGGGCGCTGGTGTATAAGGTCCCTTCCCGCGAGGTTGCGGCGCTCAACGGCAGCCGCTAACCACAACTCGCACACGAGGAAGTTGCCATGGCAACTCATGAAGACGGGGGTTGGCACCGCGAGGTGATCACCGCCTCGACCGAAGCAACTCTCCGTACCCTTCGGGATGCGCATATCGTTGACCGCTTCTACCTTGCCGGCGGAACGGGGCTTGCCCTCCAGCTCGGCCACCGGCTTTCCCTGGATCTGGATTTTTTTACTACCGTCCAATTCGATGAGGAGACTCTCCTTCAGCGCGTTCATACGCTGGCGGAATTCTCGCTGGTTGCAAAGGCTCCGTACACGCTCCACACCACAATTGGGGAAACCAAGGTGAGCTTCCTCGGATACGCCTATCCGCTACTCTTTCCCGAGGTTCGATTCCTAGAAGTTGCCGTCGCCGATCTGCGCGATATTGCGTGCATGAAAGTGAGTGCAATTGCGAGTCGCGGCACGAAGCGCGATTTCGTAGACCTCTACGTGTCCGCTCAGCGCTTCGGCCTTACTGAGGTTTTGCACCTCTTCGACCGCAAGTACGCGCAGACTCACTACAGCAGGATTCATATTCTGAAGTCCCTCACATTTTTCGGCGATGCCGAAAAGGACCCGATGCCCCACATGCTCATCCCACTCGACTGGGGCGAGGTGGAGCAGTTCTTCATCCGTGAAGTGCGCCGGGTTCTCTAAGAGGGTGTCCCGCTACCCGTTAATGCACCTTTGGGGCTGAAGGGCAATGGTTACAGCGCACTATTCTTGGTCCGGTTCACCTCTAACCAGGACTGGCCGCTACTGGAGTTCTACAACTCCATCTGGCCCCACTCCAACCTGAAGGCGCTCACGCTCGATCAGTTATACTTCAACCGCGCGCTGGAATCCCTGGCAGCCTAAACCGAAAAACAGAACTTCCACTTAAGAAACAACAAAAACTGTCCAAACAGGCGGAGCCACCTCACAGATCCAACGAGGGCGAGGTGGTTCTGCCGTCGAAACCTCCGTCCAGAATCTGGACGACCTCCAACATAGTCCGAGAATGAACAATAATGCAGAGAATAGTTCAAATAAGTCGAGGTTGAACAGGGGGAAAAATACCGCTTGACGTGGGCCAAGATTCAGTAGATTGTCAAAGCTCCGGACATCATTGTGCCGACAAAGGATTCATGCAAGTGTTCTGGCCTCGGATTACACGGCGGACTTCTATCTGCCGGGCAATCCACTCCTCTACCTCTGTTTCGGTCCAACCGACACCCCTGGCCCCAAGCAACACTGGCCTTGGGAACTTTCCTTCGGTGACGAGTTGATATGCGGTGCTGCCTGATAGGCCGGTGCGATCCAATACGATTGGTAGTCCTAGAATCTTATTGGACATCCTCGCACCTCATTGGACGTGATGATACTCGAATGGAGAATTGACGATTGCTGATAGGTGGACGATTGTTCTTGACGCATCCCGAGTTTTGATTCAGAATGTGTTCAGTCTGATCCGACGGCAAGCAAAAGACACCCGCAAGTTGGGTTTCTTCTGGCTTTGCCAGGAGCAGGCTGAAGTACCCGAAACGCCCGCAACACCGAAGTGTCCCAGCAACACCCTGAAGTGTTCCAGCAACGCCCCGAAGTGCAATAGCAACGCCCCGAAGTGCAATAGCAACGCCCCAGTAGCACCGTAATGCCCAAGAAGGACTCAGATGCTCGATTGGGAGGGTGTAGACTATGGCGACTTCAATCCTTCGCTTACCTGAGGTGAAGACGCGCGTTGGGCTCTCGCGTAGTGCGATCTATCTGGCGATTTCTCGTGATGAGTTCCCCCAACCTGTCCACCTTGGAGCCCGCGCGGTCGGTTGGTTGGAATCGGAAATCGAGGAATGGATCCGTGATCGCGTAAAGAATAGCCGGAAGCTGCAATGAATCCTCAGCGGATTCAAAAGCAAACACCGGGAGCAGAGCATCCTGGCAAGACGCGCTTGAAGGTTACGCCGCCGCAGCAGGCTTTGCAGCCTTCCCTTTTCGATGTCTCTGCCGTCGCAGCTGCAGAGGCCAGCGTCGAGGTCGTCTCGCGCATGGTGATGCGCAGAACGGACGACCTCAATCCGCATCCAAGCCTGGGGGCCGAATCGCCGCTTCCCCCAGGTGTCGCACCGCGGAAGACGGATGAACTCAGGCCTCATCCGGCGATGGTGCAGTGCAACCTGCTGCCGACCGCGGTTCAGCTTGAGCCGCTGCACAAAGCCGGCATGCGGGTCTTTGAACTCCCGTTGCTGATCTGCCATGACGGCACGATCATCGACGGGTACAAACGGTGGATGATCGCCAGGGATCTCCGGCACCCGACGCTGATGTGCACGGTACTCGACAAGTCAGAGGAAGATGCCCTGCGGCTGATCCTTGAGAACGCCCGTTCCAGGAACTACCTGAACCCGTTCTGCCGTATCGCTTTGGCCCTCACCCTGGTGGAGCCCCTTGCCGCACAGGCGAGGGAGAATCGGGTGCTGGGTGGCAGGAAGAAGCAGTTGGCAAAACTGCCAAAGGATCAGAAGATCGACGTTCGCAAAGAGGTGGCACGGCTGGCAGGCCGCGGGGAACGCAACGTCGACAAAGTCCGACTCGTCCTCGAGCGCGGTATCGACCGGTTGAAGACGAAGGCACGTAAAGGAACCATTTCAATCGACGCGGCGGCGAAGCTGGCCGAAATGTCCGGGGAGCAGCAGAGATACGAACTCGAGATCCGGCAGTCCAGGCAAGACCAGAAGAGGCGGATTCAGGCTCTCAGCACCACCGGTCGTGATACGGCCATGCTGCTGGTCAAGAAGCTGATGCCTCTGCTTGAGAAGGCAGAGAAACAAGAGGAATTGGCAAAATTCCGGCCTTTGGTCGAAGCGCTGATTGAAGCCTTGAGGGGAGAACTCCATGTCGCCGTCCGGGGAGAGACGCTCTAATCTGCGCCGGTTGCTTGAGGAGAACTGCCCGTATTGGGACCATGACGGGGTGCGGCCGTATGCGCGCTCTAGCATTGCCCAGGCGCTGTTGTGCGGTACCGAAGCGCTCGGTGCCGAAGTGTACTCCTCGATTCTGGGTGAGAGGCGCATCGTCCCTAACTCCTGCAAATCCCGTGCATGCACTTCGTGCGGCTACTGGCAAACCATGCGTTGGCAACGCGAGGTGGCCAGCCAGCTGCCAGACATCCCGTATTCAGGCGTGATCCTGACGATGCCGCGACCCTTCTGGGGTCTGCTGCGAAAGAACCGCCACATGCTCCGGGCGATTCCCGAGCTTGCTGCCGGCGTGCTAACCGACTGGGTCCGCGAGCGCTTTGAGGCGGTGGTCCCCGTGGTGGCCGTGATGCACACATTCAACGCGAAGTTTGAGTTCAACGTCCACGTGCATTTGGTTGTGGGCCTGACGGGCCTGCACCTCGGCGGGGATGGCATCGTGAACCACCTTTACCTTCCCATTGGAGTAATCCGCGACCGCTGGTGTCGCGGGCTGCTTGACTTTTTCGAACTGGCTGTCAGGAAGGGAAGTCTGCAATCAACACGCAACGAACGTGCGTTGTTGGCACTGATCGCCAGATA